>NZ_KI912270.1:6655836-6945570 GCF_000243415.2 Mycolicibacterium tusciae JS617 | reverse complement strand
TGTCCGAATGCGTCGGGACCCCAGCACGCCCCGCGGCAAGCTGAGGTCCATCGCCTCGCTGTACCTGTCGACGTGTAAGCATGTCGGTCATGGGCCTATCGCCCTCACACGAGTTCATCGCGCGCCGCTATGACCGCCTGGCATGGGCATATCGGCTGATCGAGTTGCTGTTCTGGCTGCCACCGAGGTTCCGCCGTCGGGCGGTCGACCGCCTCGAGTTGAGACCCGGAGACCGGGTGCTGGAGATCGGATGCGGAAGCGGGCGAAACCTCGGACTGCTGCGAAGTGCGGTCGGCCCCACCGGCCTGGTCGAGGGCATCGACATCTCGCCGGGCATGCTCGCGCGCGCCACCCGCCTGATCACCCGCCGCGGCTGGGCGAATGTGAGCGTGGTCGCGAAGGACGCCGCGAAAGTGGAGAGCGCCGAGTGCTTCGAAGCGGTTCTGTTCAGCCTGTCGTACTCGGTGATCCCGAACCGTGACCTAGTGCTGGCGCGCGCGTGGGGTTCGCTGGTCAAAGGGGGACGCCTGGTGATCATGGACGCCTGCCTTCCCGAGGGTAGACGTGGTCGCTGGCTCCGCCCGCTCGCCGTGTCGATGAGCAGGGCGACGGTGCTCGGCGACCCGGAGATTCGAGCCTGGGAAGAGCTTGCAGGCCTGAGCCGACCAGTGAACACCGAGCGGAACCGGCTGGGCAACTACGTGATCACGAGCATCCGGAAACCGCTTGCGTGAAAACGTTTCACCACGTCGAGGCCGGCCAGCCCCGCACCGGCGGCAGGGCGTTCAGGTAACAAGTGGGACGGCTCTCGGAGGGGACCTGCGAAGGTTACTGAGATGTCAAGGCGGCTGGGAGGGATCGGGCTTTGCAACCCACCCAGTGCGAGCGCCCACTTATGGAGCCAATTCACACCGTCACCCCGGGCTATGCACGCGTCTTCGTGTTGCGGGTCAGAGAATTTGGCCGTCGGCTGATGTGGGCGGCGTAGTTCGTCCAGTCGCCGGCCGAGAGGCGTTGCCAGGAAACAGCGACGTCGGTGTGAATGCCAAGCGTGCGGGCCAGGATTGCTGCCGGGATCTCGGTGGCGAGTTGAAACAGTGCGGTGCTGCGGGCAGCCCCGGGGCGGATGCCGAGTCGGTTCAACCGCTGAGTGAGCTGGCCGGTGCTGATGGGCCGACCGGGTTGGCCGCCGGGAAAGAGCCAGATCGAGGGAGTTAACGCACCAATGGTCGCGTGGCCCTTGCGATTTGACACAACCAATCGGGCCAGCTCGGCGACGGGTTCGGGCAGGTGTATGGGCGAGCTGCCCAGATGCAACCGGACCGGATCAACCTCGGTTTCGACGTCGACGATCGTCATCCGGCAGATCGCAGCCGGTGTCTGGGCGTAAAGCAGAACGAGCAGACCGGCCAGCCGGTCATCGGGCTTGAGGCTGTCGTCGTGCAACAGGCGGCGCGCGATGTCCCAGCGGTGCTGGTCATCGAGGGGTCGGGTAGGGCCCATCCAGCGGTGGGCGCCGACGCGGACACTGGTCAGCTTGTTCCGATGGGCCCATCGGATGAAGTGTCCCGCCGCCCCACGATGTGTCGCGGTGGCGTCGGTGAGCCATCGATCGAGGTCGCTGTGCTGACAGCTGCCCAGCGTGAGCTGGTGTTCGGTGAGCCAGTCCAGGAAGGCGACGGCCGCGTATATGCGTTGGCGCACTGAGTTGAACTGCTGGATGGTGGTGGGGTGGCCGTTGTTACGTTGCCGCAGGCGACGGGTCAGGTGCCAGACGGTGTAGCGGTGCAGCACCTTCTGTTGCTCGGGGTTTGTTTGCGCGGCCAGGGTCTGGTCGATGAGCCGCTCGATGCGGACCATATGTTCATCGCGTCGTGGTAGCGCGCCGACGCCGATCAGGACTTGGCGCAGGTGAGCGAGAGGCGGGCTGTGGGGCAGTTCATCGAGCGCTTCGTGTGTCAACGCCCGGCGCCCAGCAGCCAGATCGGCCAGCACAGGCGCGACGGACTTCTTCTTCAGCCATCGCATGGCGGTGATGGGGTGTTCTGCGGTAGCGATGTTGTGCCGCAACGCCTGTAGTCCGGGATGGAGTGCTGCCGAGGGCGGGCCGAGGAGCTCGTTGAGGCGTTGATTGATTCGGCATCGAACGCATTGGCCGGGGTGCGGATGGGACGGGTCGCTGCAGGTTGGGCAGTCGTGCCAGACCGCGCGGGTGGTGCAGTCCTGGCAGTGCGGATGGGTGAGGGTGCCCGAGATCACGGCGGCGTTCCGTCCGCAGGAACAGCATCGGGCCGTGCGGCTCTGGCAGGCAGGACACCACGGCCGACCGGTGATTCGCGAGGTGCCGCAAGGCGTTTCCTCACCGCAGATCGAGCAGGTTGCGGTTGGCAAGGCCGGGCAGGTGCCGCAGATCGGCCCGTCCGGCGTCCGCAGGTTGACCGGGCGGCGGCGGCCGCAGTTGAGGCAGACTTCGAGGTTGTTGGGGTCGGTGATCAAACAGTTCGGGCAGAGTGGTCGGCCGTGCTCGTCCCGAGTGGCCGGTTCGCGGCGGGCGCCGCAGCGTGCGCATTCTTCGATGCGGGTGTGGGCGATGCAGGTGCGGCAGACACGCTGCCCGTCGAGAGGTTTGTCGATCCGGACGACACGACCGCAGAGAGGGCACGCCGGCCGGACGATGCCGGCAACGCCAGCGGCGTGCAGAGCATCGATCAGCGGGATGATCGCGCGGACAGGGGCGAGATGCCCGGCGCCGGTGAGCAATTCGGGTTGAGCCTCCAACGCCCACGCGATCCTGCGTTGATGCGCGGGCCGAGACGCAAGTCTGCCAACCGAGCCGGCAATGAGGTCGCGGTCCACAGCCGGATCCAGCCGGGCAACCACGTCGCAGATGACCGAGATCGGATCGCGGTCATCGCGATCCGGGCAGTGCGCGCAGCGGGGCCCTCCGGCGCGATCACGCGTCGAGACGTGCCGAAGCTGCCCGCAGGCCACACAAGGCGCCGGACGCAGGCTGCAGGCCCCGCAGTACCAGTCCTGACCACGACGCTGCAGGGTCCGCATCGGCTTGCCGCACTCGCCGCAGACCGGCGGCGAAACCTCCGCGCCGGCTTTTCGCAGTGCTATCAGCAGGTCGCCGACCGCCCGCGGCGCCGGAGAGCGTCCATCGGTCAACACGGCCGGGCGCCCGGCGAGAAACGCTGCCAGACGCCGCGATTTCGCCCGCCCGCCCGCGACGCTGGTGACGACCGACCTGACCCGCTCAAGTGCAAGCCGGTCATCGACCGCCACCACCAGGTCCGCGATGAACCCGACCGGATCCAAAACCGAGCGGTCGCCGATGGTCACGGCCCCTTGGCGCCGCGGACGCGCGCCCGCTTGGGCCGCAGCTCGCCGATGCCGGCTTCAGCGCCGACCGCCTTCTTCGCGCGAGCGCTCGCCTGCGCCGAGACGGCGGGCTCGATCAAATCGTCGATCGTGCAGTCGAGGATGTCCAGCAGCGCCATCAGGACCTTCAGGCTCAGCCGTTCGGGTCGCTCGACGACCAGCCGGTAGACCTGGCTGGACGACAAGGTGATGCCGCGCTTGTCCAGCGGCTCGATCAGATCGGTGGTCGCGAACATGCCACGGTCGGCCATGACCTTCCGCAGATGCCAGTGGTAGTCGAGCTTGGCGGGCATCATCAGTCCTTGTCTGCCGGAGGGATCGAAGCAAGCGCGGGCGCGAGCGCCTTCTGCAGCATGGTGTTCATGAAGTCTGAGCTGACATGGGTGTAGATGGCCGTGGAACTGTCGCACTCGTGCCCAACCTGGGATTGGATGAACCGCCGGTCAACACCGTCCTCGGTGAGGTGAGTGACGAACGAGTGACGGATTGAGTGGGGCACAAGGTCTTTCGACAACTTCAACGCATCCCGATAGGCGACGAACCGAGCGTTGATCTCCGCAGGCTTGATCCGCCCGCCCCGCTCAGTCACCCACAGCGCTGGATGATCGGGGCACCCGAACTTCGGCCGCACGTTCTCGACATAGTCAGCAACGGCATCTACTGCCCAATCCATCACCGACAACACATTCCGCCGCCGCGGCGGCTGCCCCCGTTTCGCCTTGCCGTAGCGCACGTTGAGCGTGCCGAACCCGCCGAACTGCGGCGCAGCCGCATTGCGGCCGAAGTCCACCAGGTCGAGCTTGGCGGTCTCGGTCCGACGCAACCCTTCTCCGGGGTTGCCTGACCTGTTGCGCCATGTTGCTCGACCGGGAGGATCGGGCGGGTTGTTCGGCGTTTCTCCGGGGGTGTGGTGCTTGTGGCTGGTAGTCGTTTGAGACTGTCGACCAGAAAGCGAGAGATCATGCGAGCATTCCCGGTGAGTTTGCCGTCGGGGCAACGGTATTGGACGGTGCTGGACGAGGACCTGCACGTGGTGGGTGTTGCCGACGAGTATCTGCGGCATCTGCGGTTCGGCCGCGACGCGGCCGAGTCCACGACCAAGGCGTACGCGCATTCGATCGCGTTGTTTCTGCGCTGGTGCGCTCGATCGGGGCGCTCCTGGCAAGGCGGTGTCGAGGGTTTCGCACTGTTCATAAGGTGGTTGGCGCACGCCGGGGGACCGGTTGAGGACACCGCGAGCGGAGTGGTGGCCGGTCCCGGCGCTGCTACGCTGCGGTGCCCATCGCGGATCAACGGTGTGCTGACGGCGGTGCGGGGCATGGTGGTACACGCGGTCGCGACCGGCACCGGGGCGGCGGGACTGGTGTCGATGCTCTACGAGGTCGCCGACGACCGGGACCTGCCGGCCGAGGCCCGCGGCGAGGACGGTCGGATGGCGTGGCGGATGCGGGCCCGGCATCGGCTGCGGGAACCGGAAACGACGATCGATCGGGCCAGCGATGAGCAGATCGTCGCGATACTGCGGGCCTGCCGTTCGGCGCGGGACCGGCTGATCGTGCTGTTGATGGCGCGGGGCGGGTTGCGCCGCGGGGAGCTGTGCGGACTGCGGCGCAGCGATGTGCACCTGCTGGTGGATTCGCGCCGCCTGGGCTGCGAGGTGGCGCGGGCGCATCTGCATGTGGTGCGCCGCGAGGACAACTCGAACGAGGCGTGGGCCAAATCGCGCCGGCAGCGGGTGGTGCCGCTGGATTTCCTTGTGGTGCAAGTGTTCGACGTCTACGAGTTCGAGCGCATGCGCGTCGCCGATGCCGCCAATAACGATTTCGTGTTCGTCAACCTGTTCCGCGGCAAAATCGGTAAACCGATGCGCCCGGACGCGATCGGGGAGTTGATGGCCGCGGCGTCGCGGCGCGCCGGACTCGACGTCGTGGTGCGGCCCCACCAGCTGCGACACGCGTACGGCAGCAACGTTGTTGATGCCGGAGCCGGGGTCGACGTGGTCGCCGATTTGCTTGGTCACGCGGCGGTGTCCTCGTCGCAGGTTTATCTGCATCCCGACTCCTCCCGGCTGCGGGCGGCCGTCGACGCCGTGCCCAGTCCTCGTGAACTCGGTGCGGTGACCCGGTGACCGCCGCAAGCTTGGCCCGTGTCGTGGGCGGTGACCGGAAGGGGATCGAGTTCCCGCACGTGCTTATCGGTGCCGCTTTCGATGGTCCCGCTGCAGCGCTGGCGCGAGCGCTGGACAGGGCGCTGTTGGAGGAGGCCGGATGGGATCCGGTCGCTCGAATCCTGTTTCTGCCCGTCGGACACCGGCTCCTCGGCCGGAAAGTGTGTCGGGTCGAGCAGTGCACTGCGACCGCCCATTACAACTACCCCGACATCTGCCACCGCTGTTTTACCAGGCTGACCCGCATGGGCATGACCGTGGACGACATCGCCGCCCGCGAGAGCCTTCCCGCCGCGCCCGTCCCGGCACCGCACTGCGCGGTCCCGAAATGCCGATGCGTGCCGACGGTCCCGGGTGCAGTGTTGTGCGAACCGCACGCTTCCAACTTCCGAAACAGGCGGATTCCCGTGACCGTCGAGGAGTTCGTGCGGCATCCGCGGGTGCGGCCCCATCCACCGTCTCCGGCCTGCTCGGTTCCGGCGTGCACCCGCACCGCAGACGGGGCGATCGGTTACTGCGGCACGCACTATCAACGGTGGTCCGTAGCTCAACAGAACGGCCCCGGACTCGACGAACAATCGTGGCGGACACGCGAATCGGGAGTGGCCGAACCAGGGCAGGTGAACCTGCGGAAACTGCCCGAGCTGGTCGTGGTGGAAGTGCTGGTCGGCTTGCAGACCCGCGTTCGGGAGGGCCTGCGGCTCACCGACGTTGTGCTGCGGGCGGTCTGCGACACTTTGCGCCGCCACCAAGTCGCCTCGATCCACGACTGCGAGCCGGGCCTGGCCCCTGGCTTGCGTGCACGCTCGGTGCTGGCCTCGTTCGCCCGCGACGCCCGCCGCGCGCTCGCCGACCCCGGGGGCGAACAAACCCAGGACATCTGGGATCTGGCCATTTTCGGTCACCCCGGGAGGCTGTCCTTCACCGCGATCACCCAACCATGGCTGGCCGATGCCGCCAAACGATGGGCGGCCGAGCAGCTTCCGCATCACCGGGGCAGCGGTGCCTCTCGTGTGCGCGGCAAGATCAACAATATCGGGTTGCTGTCCGAACACCTCGCCCGCCGACCCGACCGCGGTCTCGACCCCGCCGCGCTTGGCCGGACGGACCTGGAGGTGTTCCTCAACCGGCTCGGCCATCTGGAGTTCACCGGTCGGATCGGTCGCTACCGGCGCAACATGATCTGCCGGGACGTGCGCCAAGTGCTGGCAGGCATCCGCTCTCTGGGATTGACCCGACCCCGGCAGCCGGCTGCAGGATTGCCCGGCGACTTCGCGATCGAACGCATCGACATCCCCGCCGATCCCGAACGCGGTGAGCCCGGACGCTGCCTGCCCGCCGAGATCATGAACGTCGTGTGCTCGAACCTCGACACCCTCGAGCCCGCCGAAGTCAGGGTCGCCACCCAGATCGGCATCGACACCGGCCGCCGGCCCGAGGACATTCTCAACCTCACCCTGAACTGCCTGGACCGAGACAAAGACGGCGGGGAGGTGCTCGTCTACGACAACATCAAAGCCAATAGGCTTCGCCGCCGATTGCCGATCAGCACGACAACCGCCGCGGTCATCACAGCCCAACAACACCGCGTCCGACATCGTTTCCCCGACACGCCCATCGCGGAGCTGAGATTGCTGCCCACACGGGTACGAAATCCTGACGGGCGCAAGGCAATCAGCACAAATACCCTGGCGGCTCGTCACCGTGACTGGCTCGCCGCGCTGCCCACCTTGCGCACCGAAGACGGGACCGAATTCGACAAGACCCGGGTGGTGCCGTACGCCTACCGGCATTTTGTCCCCGCTTAGTTCCCGTGTTGCGATAAGCCGGGAAGGGGCTGGTGGCCTTGGTGTTTGGCGGTTGCGTCGAGTCGTGTGGTGTTTCTAGCCTGTTCGCTTGTGATCCTGAGCTTCTTCTCGTCGCAAGGCTGGCGGTCCTGGGATGTCGAGCACCGGCCGGTGATTCCGGAGGGGATGCCGGTGCTAATCGATGACGACCTGCTGTTCGAGGACGGCCTCGGGGCGCCGCGATCGGTGTCGGTGGCGAACCGGTGGCTGCGGCTGCTTCCGGCCAGCGGGGCGCCGGCGCCGAGTTCGTGGGAGAACTACGCGCGGGCAGTCAAGGAGTGGACGGAGTTCCTCGCTGAGCACGGGATCGGGTTGTTCGACACCCGCGACCGGCTCAAGGCCGGGCTGAGCCGGTATGCCGAGCACCGCGCGGCCGGGCCAATTTCGGCGAGGTTCGCTGCGACCACGTGGTCGCAGCACATGAGCATCCTGTCGCTGTTCTACCGGTGGGCGATCGACGAAGGAGTTGCCGCTGCCGAGCCGTTCACCTACCGGTCGGCGCGGGCGGTCTTCGCCGGCACCGGCCGCGATGTCCGGGTGAATCTGGCGTCGCGCCGCACCCCGAAACCACACGTGACCATCAAGTATCTGGAGCCGGACTTCACCGACCTGTTCCGCAAAGGGTTACGCGGTTTGGCACCGGATGGCAACCGCGACAGCGGGTTCGCGGGCCGGGAGATGACCCGCAACGCCGCGATCGGGGATCTGGCGTTGGCGACCGGGTTGCGGTTGGGCGAGTTCACCCATCTGCTGCCGTGGGAGGTTCCGGCGCTGCCGCTGGCGCCGACGGCGATTCCGATCCCGTTTCCGGTGCCGGCGGGAATCACCAAGGGCCGCAAGTTCCGCACTACCTGGATCTCTTACGACGCCCTGGCCGGGCTGCACGACTACCTGGAGCTTGACCGCGCGGCCGTCACCGAAGGGTCGGCCTGGCGACCGCCGCGACGGTGGGGTGAACCGCTGCTGGTGAGCGACCCGGATGCGCGGGGTGGCCGGGTCAACGGTGTTCGCCGGTCGTGGGAGTCGCTGACCCCGGCCGAGCGGCGTCGGCTGGTGGCACCGAAGGGCGGGTCGTGCCTGCTGGCGGTGAAAGCCGATGGTGGCCCGTTCACGGCGTGGGCGACGGTGTTCGAGCGCACCGCCGACCGGATCCGCGCGAGGTTCGAGCCACGGTTCCCGCATGTTCACCCGCACCGGCTGCGGCATTCGTTCTCGATGCAGACCTTGGAATATTTGGTGACCGGCTACTACCGGCAGGCGGCAAAGCTGGTGCGCGACACCGACGCCGACGCGGCGCTGGTGTTCTACCTGACCAAGGCCGATCCGCTGCTGGTGCTGCGGGACCTGTTGGGTCACTCGACGGTGTTGACCACGGAAAAGTATCTGAAACGCCTTGATACGACCCGGATTTACCGGCAAGCCTACGAAACCGCCGGCGTGGAATCCGGACTCGTCGGCGAGGACGCCGCGCAGCGGGAATCCGACGCCGAATTCCACGACGACGCCGAGGAGGTGTTGTGATGCCGACGATGGTTGTTGACACTCCGCTCGGTCTGAGCTGCGTGTTCAGTGACGGCAGCAGAGCCGAATTCGACCTTACGGGGTCGCCGAACCCCAGGTTGGCGCGCGATCTGGCCGTCGGTTTGGTGGAGCTGATACACCCCCACGGCAGTGCCGATACCGCTGGCACGGTCGGCCACTACGTGCGTGGGTTGCACAGGATGGTGCGAGCGCTCGCCGATCAGGGGTTCACCGGCGGCATCGCCGATCTGCGGCGCGGGCAGTTGGCGCAGTTCTGGATGGCGGGCCCGAACTGGTTGGAGGCGCTGACTCGGTCCTTGGTGGAGGGTTACGCGCGATCCGGCGGCCGTGTCGGCGACGGCGTGGTGGAACTGGCCGCCGGGCGGCACTTCAACATTCAGCCGAATCGGCGGCCGTTGCCGCCCTACTCCGAGGCTGAATGGCAGCGACTTACCGCGGTCTGCCGACAGCAGGTCGATGACTCCTATGCCACGCATCGGCATGCGTTGGCGTCCGTTCCCGGAGGGCGGCATCCGGGCGCGGGCGCGTGGTCTCACCAGAACTTCTGCTGGTTGCTGGCGACGCACGGCCCTCTCGGCAGCTGCGAGGCCGCTGAGACGATTGGCATGTCTATCAACGTCTTCCGCCATCGAGGAGTCACCACTGTCTTCCACGAGGCTGCGCAAGCGATGTTCCCGCACCTCGAAGTCGTGGTCGCCTACCGGCTGCTGTTCGGGATCTACTCCGGCATCGTCCCGGACGGTATCGCCGACCTGGAGGTCGGAGACATCGACTGGGCCGGGGATTCGACTGTTCTGCTGTCCTATGTCAAACGCCGCACCGCCGCCGAGAGCACCACCTTGCCGCGGCCAGCGGTGCGGTTGCTCGAGCAGTGGCTGGCGCACTCGGCGCTGCTGCGCCGCTTCGTGCCACCGGACGAGCGCACCACGCTGTGGTTGGGGATGAGCCAGCCCCGGTTACTCCCGCCGCCTCGGCGAGGTGAACCGGTCGGCGACCGGGCGGTGGATGCAACGCCACAGCATCGTCGGCGACGACGGCGAGCCGCTGAAACTGCACCGGTCCCGCATCCGCACCACGCACCACGCGATGCGAGACAAGAAGTCCTGGACCGGGAATGCGCGCGCCACGATCGACCCGAACCACACCCCGGCGGTCGAGGGCGACCACTACCTGTCGGCAACGACTCCCGGCCAACGCCACGCCGTCGAGACGATCATCGCCGACGCCCAGCACGACATCCTCCGCCGCGCACACCCACCGACCGTGATCACCGCGGAAGACGCCGCAGCACTCGTCGAGGGCTACCCGCAACTGCTGGCGGTGATGAAGCTCGACGAAGGCGTGCTCGCCGAGCTGGTCGGTGGCACGCGGGATGTATTCACCGCGGCCTGCGCCGATCAGCTTTCCGGGCTGCACGGACCGGCCGGGAAACCATGCCCGGCACGTCCGTGGGTCTGCCTGCTTTGCCCGCTGGCGGTGTTCGCTCCCCGGCACGCGGTGAACCTGTTGCGGCTCAAGGCATTCTTCTCCCGCCAGTGGCAGCAGATGCCCGCCGCCCACTTCATGACCGTCTTCGGCCGCTACGCCGCCCGGATCGACCAGATCCTGGACCGCTTCGACCCCGCCGAACTCACCGCCGCAGCCACAAGAATCACCGACAGCGACAACGAAATCCCCTTGCGCCCGGAGGAACTCACCGCATGACAAGCACAATCGCGACCACGGCACCCGGCACACCCCCACGGTCCCCGTTCACCGGCGCCGACATCTGCCGCGAAGCCGGGCTCACGCTGCCAGACCGCACCTCACGACCGGTGTTCGACGACGACCTGTGGGATTTCACCGACGTCGTCGGGCTCCCGGTCCAGATGGCCCTCTACCGGCGGCGATTCGACTTCACCACCATCACCGACCCACGTTGGCGGCTGGTCGTCAAGGAGCTGATCCTGGCGCTGCTTGCCCCGAACCATGATGCCGTGGTTCGGCTGCCGCGCGCCTACCGCACCGCACTGCATCTGACCAGCTGCTACAGCCGACTCTACGAGGCCGGGACGTTCTTCGGCTGGCTCGACCGGCGGGGAATCACTGCCCTCACCGAAGTCGATACCCGCCTCTGCGAGGACTACCTGGGATTCCGACGCTATGTCACCGACTCCGACGGCACCGTCGTGGGCGAGCAGAGCCCCGGCCTCCGGCGCGCTGCCGCGCAGATGATCGTCGACCTGGTCGACTACCGTGACCTGTTCACCACCGACCGGGTTCCGGCCGATCTGCGTCCTTGGGGCGGCGCGACAGCGTCAGCGGTCGCCGAAATGCCTTCTGGTCGTGAGGGAACAGACGCCGGCGTCCCTGCCGAAGTGCTGCAGCCGATGCTCGCCGCGGCCTTGCACCTGGTGCAGACCCTCGGCCCACACGTTGTCGAGCTGCACGAGCAGATCCGCCACATCGACCGCATTTGGGCTACGAGGGCACCGGGCCTTCGTCATGGCTCGTCGGCGATGATCAGCGACATCAACAAACTGCTGGCCGACCACAGGGTGACCAACACGCCTCTGCCGATGCTCGAAGACCACGATGTCAGACGCCGACTCACGGCTGGCTGGGACGCGAACAACCCGCTGCTGCCGGTCTCCACCGGAGCCCTGGCCCGGCAGGCCGGATACGTCCAGTTTTGGGCGAAATGGATGCCCGCGCTGCGCAAACCGCTGATCGACACCCTCCACACTGTCGGAGTCGAGAAGGTTTTCGCCCGCAACGCCGCACAGGCACCGACCGCCGACGACTCAGCCCTGTTGCCCTGGACACTGCCACTGCACCGATCCGAAGCGGTCGCCCTGATCGGCATCACCCGCACCGCGGCCATCGTGGTCCTGGCCGCCGCGTCCGGAATGCGGGCCAGCGAGCTGATGGAACTGCGGGTCGGCTGCTGCCGCCCGGTCGAGGAACCGATACCCGGTCTGAAGCGCTACCGCGTCGCCAGCAAGATCATCAAAGGCCAGGGCCTGGGTGGCACCGACGACGAATGGGTCGTCATCGAACCGGTCCACCGCGCAATCGAGCTCATCGAACAGCTCCATGACGACCCCCACGAGGGCGCTCTTCTGCTGTCCCGGTTCAGCTTCCGGGTCCGTTACCTATGGTTTCGCGCCTGGGTGAACTCCCCGGCCGGGGCCCGCCTCGGACTCGCCCCGATCCCCGACGAACCAGTAGCACTGCGGATGCTGAGGCGCACGGTTGCGTTGGAGATGGCTTACCGGCCCGGCGGTGTTCTCGCAGCAAAACTGCACCTCAAACATATCGCTGCCGCCACTACAGAAGGCTATGCGGCTCGACCGGGCGGTGCTCAAGCGGAGTTGCTGGCCGAAGTCAACAAGCTCGAGGCCGACCACAAACTCCAGCTCGTGCTGGCCGAGTTCCGCAACTACCAGCAAGGAATCCTGCCCGCCGGGCCCGGTGCCCGCAACCTGACCGAATTCTTCGCCAGCATCGACACCGACCTCGACACCGAAGCGATTGCGGCGCCCAAGATCCAGCGCAACGACCGCGACATCCTCAACCTGCTGTCCAAACGCGCGAAGGCACTGCATCTCGGCCCGGCGAACTATTGCTGGTTCACCGATCCCTCGCGCGCACTCTGCCTGAAACTCGCCGGCACCCCGACCTCGGACCGCCCGATGATCGGCATGTGTGACTCCGCGCGCTGTCCGCAGGCCACCCACCACCAGCACCACCGGCCCATCTGGGCCGAGCACGCCGAACTCACCAAGACCCTCCTCGGCCAACTCGGCAAAACCCGCACCACCGAACACACCCGACTACAGACCGACTACGACCGCGCCGTCCGGGTCATCACCAGCATCGACACAGCCACCGGGACCGGCGCAACCGAGGAGCAAGCATGAGAATCACTGCCGCCCAACGCATCCACAACGAGAACTGCATCCGCGCCGCCATGGACCGGCTGCTGCGCGGCGAGATCCCGCCCGGCGGCAGCTGCGATATCAAGACCCTCGCACTCGAGGCCGGGGTCGACCGCACGGCGTTCTACGGCACCCGGCCCTACGCGCACCTACGCACCGAATTCGAGCACCGACTCCAGCAATTGCAAGAGGCGGGAGAAACCCCGGACCCGAAAGTCGCTCAGATCGAACGCCTCAAAGCAGAGGTTGACAAGCTCAAAACCAACCTCGCCCAATCCAATTCCACAATCCAGGACCTCACCGACTTCCGGAGCCAGGCCCTGGCCCGCATCGCTGCCCAACACGACGAGATCCTTCGACTCCGCGCCGCCGACAACCCGGCAGCAGCCGTCACCTGCCTCCAGAGTCGCCCGAAACCCCGGCAGAAAGTAATCGGACCATGCTGACCCCCGTCGGCAGTGACGTCCATCACAAACGATTTGGGTTATCGCCACACGATCGGCAATCAGCGTCACGAACTACGCGCCGAGAATCGGCCACGTCAAACGCAACACGAACCCAACCGCACACGACCACTGCGGAGACAAGGCGCTCGTATGCCCAACGTCATGCGGACGCCGGAGTGCCGATCGACGTCCTGGCCGAACTGCTCGATCACCGAAGCTACTCCATGACTCGCCGCTACTACCGCATCGGCGAAGACCGTCGCCGCGCTGCCGTGGACACCGTCACCGCGCTGAGCTTCGACCGGCATGGCAACAGGATCTGGCGCGATGCGCAGATGCTGTTGGACTCCGAACGCGCCCGACACGCCGTCGGGGAGGTTGCCGTCCCCTACGGCACCTGCACCGAGCCGACCAATGTCAAAGCCGGCGGCGGAGCCTGCCCGGTCCGGTACCGGTGCGTGGGCTGTGACCACTTCCGCACCACCGTGGCGTTCCTGCCCGAGTTGCAGGCATACCTCGATGATCTGCTGCGCACCCGAGAACGGCTGGCCGCCACCATTGATGGCATCGATGACTGGGCCCGTGCCGATGCCTCTCCGACCGAGGAAGAAATCACCCGGGTCCGGCGACTGATCAACCGAATCAAGGGCGATATCACCGGCATCGACGACACCGAGCGAGCCCGCATCGATGACGCCGTCGCCATCGTGCGCCGTCACCGCGCAGCCCACACGGTGCCGCTCGGCATGCCCATACTCACCGTCACCCCGCCCGGACTACCCACCACACCTACGTCGGAGGCCAGTGCATGACCCGCACCACGAACCCGCAAACCCAGCCGATGCTGGACGGCCGGCGCGACGACTCGGGGCGCCGCCGCAAACGGGTGCTGGCGGTGCTCGACCAAGCCGCCGCCGCGGGCGACCCGATCAGTGCGTCCGCAATCGCGCGCGCGGCCGGAGTCGACCGCACGTTCCTCTACCGTCACCGCGACCTGCTGGAGAAAATCCATGCGCTGCAAGCAGATCCAGTCCATTTGAACAGCGATCACGCGGTCACACATGCGTCGCTGCGGGCGGACCTGCTGGCCGCCCACGAACGAGCCGCCCGCCTCAACACCCGCAACCACCAACTGGAGAAACGGCTTTCCGAGGCGCTCGGCGAACATACCTGGCGTGAGTCCGGGCTCGGCAGCCCCGTGACATCGACGCGCTCCACCAGCGCATCAGCCAGCTCGAACACGATAACCTCGACCTTCAACACCAGCTCGAGGAACGCGACGACGACCTGACCGCTGCCCGCGCCGCCAACCGAGAACTCATGGCCCGACTGAACACGCCGAGCCGGCCACAATGACCCACCGCGAGCCCCCTTGCACCACACCTGTTGCAGCCGATAGCATCTCATCACCGGCCTCTAAGCTGCACAAACTCAGAGAACCGCGCTGCCGCACGGGGACTGAACCCTGGAGAACAGCCCGTAGGAGTACGCGATCTTGAACATCACCGCGTCGCGGTAGGCCGGCAACCAGCCCTTGCGCCCCGAGGCCGCGATCAGCGCGACCTGGTCGTCGGCGTGGTCGAAGAAGTCCTGCAACTCCGCCTTGGTGAAAGCGCGTTTCTCGGGGGACTGTTCGTTGTCCTGCACGTGCGTGGCGGTGTTCCACTCGAAGAATACTTGGGCCGGATGAGTTCCGAAGCGCTGCTCGCACACCCGGTCCCAGCCGTAATCGGGATGGCTGACATAGGAGCAGAACAATTTCAAGGCGTTCTGATAGCCGCGGATGGTGGATTGCTTGCGCCGGTGGATCGCGCGCAGATCACTGAAGAACTCCTCAGCCATCGCCGGTGTCCATGTCCACGGGAACTCGTTGGTCACCTCCACGAACCGCTGCACGATCCGGATCCGCCCGGCGATCGTCTCGTGGTGGAGGTTGCGGCACAGTTGCTGATTGCGCCATCCCTCGAGCATCTCCTCGACGGTCTGCGCCTCGGGATGTAGTAACGGGACCGAGCCCACGACGTACACGCGACCGCTTCTATCGACCGGCACCGCACCCTCCTAGCTGTCTCATCGGATGATACATTGAATCATGCAATGCATCAATGCCACGTCGATGCAGGTAGGAGCCTCGGCGATAAACGTGCAAATTTCTCCCGTGAACCTCGTACTACGACCCACCCGCTCTCGCACCCCGCCATCAATCCGAATAGCCTTGGTCAACAGCAGCATTCGGTGAACCCAAGCGACGGTCGCACCCACGGGCGGCAACCTACAGTTGATTCATCCAATGAAAACGGCGGGATTTCTCATGGATAATAGAGATTATCCACTAATTCTGGAAATATACTGGTGTGCAATGCAATTGCGTCCCTGGCCGATCGACTGGCACCGTGTTGCGCGCGGCACGAAGCCCGCGATCGACCTGTTCTTCTGCACCATGGGCGGCGTGCCCATGGAGTTCATGGGCGCCTATGCGCCAGAAGCGAACTCTCCCACCAGCGAGGCCACGAACTCCTGAGTGCGGCGGCGTGATTCGCTGCGAGCCTTCGAATCCTGTCCCAGCGGAACCACCCGAACGGCGAGATCGGTGACGCCGGCGTCACGGTAGCTTCGCAGCCGCGCGAGGACAGTCGATTCGTCGCCCGCCGCCATGGTGTCTCCGACATCCTCGGCGTCGCCGTGCTGGAGCAGTCGGACGTAGTTGGGGGAGAAGTCGGCGTGACCGAGCACTTCGCTCGCGTACTCACGGGCACCGTTGGTCTCATGATTCGAACAGAGCGCGACGGGTACGCCCGCGACGACACGGGTTTCGGTGCGTCCGGCGGCGTTCGCCGCGTTCGTGATGCGCGGGACCACGTAGTCGCCGATGGCCCGTTCGTCGGCCATCCACAGGATGGTTCCGCCGGTGCGTTCGCCGGCGATCCGCAGCATCGCCGGTCCGAGTGCGGCCACGAGCACCCGCATGCCGAAGTCCTCGGTGACGTCCACCGGGCTGTGCACCCGAAAGTTGCCGTTGTCCACCGCAATCGGGCCGGGACCGGCGAACGCCGCATCCAGCACGTCGAGATAGTCGCGCACCACCACTGCGGGTTTGTCGTAGGGCAGGCCGAGTTGATCGGAGATGATCCAATGGTGCGACGGCCCGATACCGAGCGTGAAGCGTCCGAAGCAGGCCACCTGGGTGGTCAGTGCCTGCTGCGCCATGATGAGCGGATGCCGGGTCTGGATGGGCACCACCGCTGTCCCGATCTCAATGCGTTCGGTGACCTGGCCGAGCAGGGCGACGGCCGTCATCGCATCGAGGTAGCCGGGAACCTGGGGAATCCAGAACGATGCGAAACCGTCGCTCTCGGCGGCTTTTCCGTCGTCGAGAAGGCCGGCCAGGCGGTCGGCACGCGAGCGTTCCTTGTCGGAGCCGATCATCAAGCCGATCCGCATGAAAGACTCCTACGGCACATAGCGATCCCAATCGTGCGGTACGACGAGGTAGAAGGGAGCGGCCAGCAGCGGTTCGACGCCGCCCTGGCCCCATCGCGAAGTCAACACCGGCCTCAAGCGTTCCGCTGTGGACAGTGGATCCTCGTCGAGGAAGCAGTACGTGATGTTTTGGCCCACCGGTGCGCTGGCCAGCCTCGCGTTGACATCCAGCGTCGCCGCTGACCAGACGCCCACCACGCCGTCGACGTCCAGCAGTGCGTCGGCCGCAGTGGCATCGCCGCGTTCGAGCAGCAGGTACACACCTTTCACCGGCCACCACGGAAGCACGTCGGAGCCCACCTTGACCCGCGGTGCGGCGGACTTGCGGTTCACCTCGTAGACGCCGCGTTCGACAGGGGGCAGAAGGGGGAGTTTGCGCTTGCCTCCGATGAGCGCTTTGGCCAGTGCGAGAAAGCCGTCCATCCCGCCCGGGTCGGTGAAGAAGTAGGTCATCACATGGTCGATCGCGGCATACGGGTCGGTTCCTGCGGCGCGGGCGGCGCGGCATTGCGGTGTGGACACCAAACGCAGGGACGCGCGCACCGCCGACAGCCGGTGCTGTTCGGGACGGTGATCGAGGGTGTGCCAGCGGAGGTACTCGGCGTCCGCGCCGTCCGGGTGCCGGGTGGCCATCGACACGAACAAGGTCGTGATGTCGCCACGACCGGTGGCCAGGACGTTGTCGATTTCGTCGGACGGAGTGCCGGGCAGCTGCATCGGATGTCCTCAGGGCCTCAGGGGTTCGGCAGAACGATTTCAGGATGACGCGCAGCGATCATGCGCCGGAACCCGTCGCGCCATCCCACCTTGGTCGAGCCGAGTATCTCGTGCATGTACGTGACGTCGGGCCATAACGGAGTGTGTGCGTCTGCGGTGTAGGTGAAGATCGGTTCGACGCCGACGAGCTCGCCCATGTAGGTGCAGTAATCCTCGGCGCTGACGGTCTCGCTACCGGCCCAGTTGACCACCACGGGCGGTGTCGCCGCCACCTCCATGGCGCGGATGCCGAGTTCGACGTAATCGTCCTCGTAGATCGGGTTGTAGTTGTTGGGTTTATCGGGGTAGAGCCGAATCGGCTTGTGCGCCAGCATCATGTCCAGCCGGTCGGCAGGTGCGCCGCCCTCGGGCCCATAGGTCGAGCAGATGCGGATCATCGTGAGCGGTATGTCGTATTGCTTCGCGATCCATGTGCACACCGCCTCGGCTGCGATCTTGGAAAAGCTGTAGTTCGGGCGAAGCGGAACGCCAGGCGGATCGGACTCCCGTAACGGTCGTTGTCCCTGATAACCGTAGATCGAGCCGGTCGAGCAGAAGACGAATCCCTTTGCGGCGCGGCAGTGGTACAGCAGGTCGCCGGACTTCTGTGCGTTCGTGTCGACGCACTGCTCCCAGTCGCCGGAGCCCACGTCGACGGCCGCATGGAACACGTAGCTGAAATCGGTGGGCAACGCCGAGAAGTCACCGACACTCACGTCGAGCGCGACCGGCGTGATGCCCGCAGCGATGAGCTTCTCGCGATCAGCCGGATTCCTCAGCCTCGCCGCACCCCACACCTCGTTGCGCTGCGCCAGCGCCCGCGCGATCGGGAACGCGATCTTGCCCGTCGCCCCGGTGATCAGGATCTTCTCTGAATCGAGCATCCCTTCAGTCATAGCGCACCGCGACCCAAATGTTAAGTACTTGATACTCTTGGTCCGTGCAGCTCACCTTCGACGCCGAGGTCGAGGCGTTTCGCGCGGAATTCGTGAGGTTTCTCGACGAGCACCTGCCGCCCGAGACCGAGGCCGCCGCGGAGCGGTCTCGTTCGACGTCGCACGTGCCCGAGTGGTCGCGCCGGTGGCAGCGGCTTCAGTTCGACAACGGATGGCTGTTGCCGGGCAATCCGCCCGAGTTCGGCGGCCGCAATGCGGGCGTCCTCGAGCAGTTCGTCCACCGCGAGGAACTGGCGCGCCGCCGGATCTATCACGCATTCAACCCGCAGGGCGTTGGCATCATCGCAGCGTCACTGTTGGCATTCGGCACCGACGAACAGAAGCGGCGGTGGGCAGTGCCGATCCTGCGCGCTGAGATGACGGCATCGCTGGGCATGAGTGAACCGGGCGCAGGATCGGATCTCGCGGGGCTGACAACGCGCGCCGTCTCCGACGGCGACCATTTCGTGGTCAACGGTCAGAAGGTCTGGACCTCGGGAGCACACGACGCCGATGTGATCCTGACCTTCGTGCGCACAGATCCGGATGCGCCGAAGCACAAGGGAATCAGTGCGCTTCTCATCCCTACCGACTCACCGGGACTGCAGCGCCGGCCGTTTGCCTCGGTGTACGACCGGGATAGTCCGGACTTCAACGAGGTCTTCTTCTCCGACGTGCGGGTGCCCTCCGAAAACCTGGTCGGACCGCTACACGAAGGCTGGAAGGTGGCCAACGGATCGCTGGGCCACGAACGCACCATGATGTGGATGGCGTTCGCCAACCGTCTGCAGCAGATGCTCGAGGACTACCGTCCGGTCGGCGAGGTGAACCGCGACCGGTACGCCACCATCGCGATGGACTATCAGGCGCTGCGCCTTCTCGGTTCGCGCGCCCTGGGCCAGGCCGCGCGTGGCGAGCGCGATGTGCCCGGCATCTCGGTACTCAAGGTGTTGGGATCTGAAGCCGAGCAGGCTGCTGCCCGAAGCCTGTTGGACGCCGCGGGTACAGACGGCTTGCTCGACCCCGGGCTCACCGCGCCCTACAACCCATACGGCCCGGACCTGTACAACGCGTCCTGGTTCACCCGCTACGTCAGCACCTACGCGGGGACCATCTCAGGTGGTACGTCAGAGATCCAGCGCAACATCATCGCCCAGCGGGTGTTGGGTCTGCCGGCACGCTGACGTCTGACGCGGTTCCGACAAGGAAGGACGTTGACTTTGCCTGTGGTTCTGGTGCACGGCAACCCTGAGACCGACGCACTTTGGGACCCTCTCGTCGAGGCTCTCGGACGCGAGGATGTGGTGCGGTTGTCCCCGCCGGGGTTCGGCGCCCCGCTGCCCAGCGGCTTTCCGGGGACGTTTCTCGCCTACCGCGATTGGCTCATTGGCGAGCTACAGGGCATCGATGACCCTATCGACCTTGTCGGGCACGACTGGGGCGGATGTCATGTGGTCAACGCGGTGATGTATCGGCCCGATGCCGTGCGTAGCTGGGCCAGCGACACCGTCGGCTTGTTCGACCCCGCCTACGTCTGGCACGACATGGCGCAGGTGTTCCAAACTCCCGAGGCCGGTGAACAGGTGGTCGAGGCGATGCAGGACGGTTCGCTCGAGGAGCGGGCGCAGCAGCTGACCAGCTTCGGCATTCCTTCAGACGTCGCGACTTCGTTTGCGGCAGCGCAGGGTCCAGAGATGGGCAAGGCGATCCTGGCGCTATACCGCTCGGCGCGTCAACCGGCTCTGGCCGACGCCGGACGAGCCTTGGACGACGCCACGGCCCGGCCGGGACTGTCGATACTGGCCACCGAAGATCCCTTCGTCGGCACCGATGAGATGCGGCATCGGGCCGCCGACCGAGCCGGCGCCCAGACTGAGGTGCTCGACGGGCTGGGACATTGGTGGATGGTGGAAGACCCGGCCGTCGGCGCCGCGGCCCTCACCCGGTTCTGGAAATCGCTTGATGGATAACGGCTCGGGTCTCACACCCGCGCTGGTTTCGGTGCCGCGAGTTCTGCGAGAGCGGACATGAACAACTCATCCATCTGCGGGCTCAAGTCGGCCAGGGTCGACGCGCTGGCGTAGCTCGCCGAGCCAAAGACGCGTTCGAGTACTTCGGTTTCCGTGGAAGAGCCGATGGACAGGCACAGGCAGGCAACCCCCTCCATGCGGAGCTCTTCGAGGGCCTTACTGGCGTCGGCTTCCGCGTAATGACCTTCGTAGCCGTCGTCGTAGGGGAAGCCGTCCGAAAGGACGAGTAGCAACCGATTCGGCGTTCCGGCATCGTTCTTGAGAACCTCACCCGCGCCGCGGATTCCGGCGCCGAGGCGGGTGTAGCTCGCTGGTTCGAGTTGGTTGAGTCGGGCTCGTCCTACGGCGCCGAAACTCTGGTCGAACGTCTTGATGGCCGGCAGATGCACGGCGTGGCGGCCCTGCGATCGGAATGCGTAGACGGCGACGCGGTCACCAAGCTCTTCGAGTGTGACAGCCAGGGTGGCGGCCGCCCGTCGCTGGTGGTCGTGCACCGCGAGGCCGTCCGAATCGGCGTCCACGGCGGACCCGGAGGCGTCGATCAGAATGAGCACGCCGAGATTGCGGGCGAGTTTGCGGCGCTCAAGGTAGACGTGCTCTGGGGCGGAGAAGCCGGATTGCAGATCGACGAACAGGTCGATGAGCGCCTCGATGTCGAGGTCGTCCCCGTCGGCGCGGGCGCGCAGGACCTTCGGGCCGAGGCCGACGCGAGCCAGGCGGCGCCGCAGCACGTCGTCGTGCGCGACACCGGCATCAGAGACGTCGGCGGCAGCGGTCAGTGGAAAGTCGATGACCCGGCACCAGTCCGGCTTGTACCGGTCGTTGAAGACGTCCCACTCCGGATACAGGGCGCCGCCCACGCCCATCGCCGCACCGGGCTTGCCGTCATCGGTGAACTCGATCCGCGTCGGAAGGGGACGGGCATTCGCCCCGATCTCCTGCGCCCGCCGGATAGAGCGAACTGTCATCTCGGCACCCGCGGCGCCCTCACCTTGAGAACGCTTACCACCGAACATCTTCCGGAAGTAGTCCGACATCGACTGGTTGTTGAAGAGCGGACTCTCGAACAGCTTGAGGATCTTGCTTTCGCCGGATTTCCCGCCGTCATCGTCCTCGTCTTCGTCGTCGTCCTCCGATTCGGGCATATCGATCGGGTCGAACTGCAGTTTGAGGTCCTTGTTGGTGGCCTGTCCGCCCGGTCCGGCGGGAGCAGCCATCAACCGCGAAGGTTTGATGACACCGAACCACCCTGGTGGGTCGGCAACGTCGGCTCGGCTCTTGGCCACCTCGAACGACTCGTCGGCGGTCGCGGTTCTCGGTTGCCCGTCACCCAGGAGTGCGGCATCGAGCGGAATCTGTCGGCCGAGTTCGGCCAGAACTCGCTGACCTTCCAGCGCCAGGTAGCGCCGCGCCAAGGTAGCCCGCGCCCGCAGTCCCTTCACGATTCGCGGGTCAAGGCTACCCGCGCCGAGAAGTGCTGCCTGAAGCAGCATTTCGCGCCGTTGCTCCTCGATGGAGGCATCGGCCGAGACGAAGATGAACTGGCCGTTCGTGTGCGCACGCTGGCCGGCCGGCGCCTCGGTGACGTCGACGGACCGGCCGGCGATATAGGTGGCGAGAAACCGGAAGCGGGCCGGATCCGCCGGGGCGGGCGAAACGTCGGTCACGTCTGGGGCAGGACAGTGTTGACGAGTTCATCGAGTGCCCGGATGACATCGTGATCGTCAGACAGCACCTGGACGACGGCCGCGTGGACGGCGCTGCGCAGATTCAGCCCTTCAGCCGCAAGGCCGCCGGCGAGGATCAACATACGGGTGGACGAGACTTCGCGCAACGGTGAGCCATCCAGGTTGCGGATGGCGTATGCGAGTTGGACCAATGCACGTGCGGTCTCGGTATCGATCCCGGCTTCGTAGGCAACCACCTCGGTCTCGACGTCGGCGGACGGGTAGCCGAGCTCGATGGCAATGAAGCGCTGGCGGGTCGACTCCTTGAGGTTCTTCAGGACGCTCTGGTATCCGGGGTTGTAGGAGATCACCAGCTGGAATCCTGGTGCTGCCTGCAATGTCGTGCCGAGCCGGTCGACGGGTAGTTCACGGCGGTGATCGGCGAGCGGATGGATGACGACGGTGGTGTCCTGGCGCGCTTCCACCACCTCGTCCAGATAAAAGATGGCGCCCTCGCGCACCGCGCGAGTCAACGGCCCGTCCACCCAGACCGTCTCACCGCCCTTCAACAGGAATCGGCCAACCAGATCCGCCGACGTCATGTCCTCGTGGCCGGCGACGGTGATGAGCTCCCGGCCCAGTTCATGCGCCATTGCCTCCACGAATCGTGTTTTCCCGCATCCCGTAGGGCCTTTCAACAGTACCGGCAGGCCCCGGCGGGCTGCCGCGCGGAAGACCGCCACCTCGTCGCCCGCCGCACGGTAAAACGGTGCGGCCGGAACGTGGGTGACCACCGCAGAAGTACTGTTCAACATCTATTCTCCTCGCTCGATCGGGACGTTCTTGGGAAGCTCCACGCCCTCGGGGAGGACGAGTTCGCCGTCGTGGTTGATGTAGCCGGAATTCGTCAGGGGCATCGGTAGAGCAGGATCTGGGCAGGGCCGGTCGGTGTCTTCACCGCAGATGCCCATCAGGAAGTACGAGCGCTTCAGGATGTCCTCCGGCCACGGGTCTTGGTGCATGGCGAAGAACTGTGCCGGAATGTTGTAGAAGACGAAGAAGAAGGCGCTGCACGCGGCGAAGATCGCCAGGAAGCGGGTCAGCTGCTGGGTGACGAAACCGCCTCGGACCTGGTCGAGCCCTCGCTCTACGAACGTCCGGCCACGGTCGTCGGTGAAGTAGCGCATGCAGCAGAGGCCAGCCTGAACACCGCCCCACATGAGCCCTTCATACAGCGGCCACTGGTAGTAGGTGCCGGCATTGACCGACAGAGCCTGGATGGCGCCCGGGTAGGTGAACAGCCCCATCGGCATGAGGAACAGGCCCTCGATGACGAAATCGAAGAGGAAGGTCCAGGCGATCACCACGCCGATCAGGCCCAAGGTGTTGATGTTGGGCCAGCGCTTCTTGGCCAAGCGCATGACCCAGCAACCGAGCATCGTGCACAGCAGGACGAAGAAGTATCCCGGGGCGTTCATCAGGACGGGTTCGGCCATCATGGCGCCCGGTTCCCCGAACGACACCCACCCCGGAATGTCCTGGACCCACGAGCCCATGTTCCACATCCAGGTGTTGTAGGTGCTCCACGTGCTGAAGTAGTTCAGCAGCGGATCCTGAAACCACAGCAGGCCGCAGGACACGAAGAGCATGCCGTCGAGGGTGATTCGCCGCTCCCGGCGCCACGGCCGAATAAGGAACCACCAGATGGCAATCGGCAGGCCTACGACGATCACGGCAGTCCAGGTGAACAGGATCGCCTTCATGAACGTCGGCGGATCGGTCGGTCCCGCGGGAACCCGCTCGAAGTGGGGCCCGGTGACCCATTTGACCCATACGAACAGTTGGAAGGCGAGAATCACACCACCGACCGCGGCCCAGATTTTCACCGCGGGGATCTTCGACTGAGGCTGCGTATTGAGCGATGCCTCGCTGAGCGATTCCGTGACCACGGGCTTCCTCTGCGACAGATCGCTCACGACACCGTCTCCTCTGCACTTGTCGATCGCATAGACCTCACAGCTCCTCCCGAAGTGGCCGATGCGCCGAAAATATACCAGCCGGTATCTGAATGACCAAGGGGTCAAAACCTGTGGCAAGATGGCGGCATGGTTGAGCCTTGGACCAGGGAGCGACGCCTCGAGCGCACGCGCTCGCTGCTGCTGAACGCCGCAGAGCAGGTGTTCGCCGAAAAAGGTTTCATCCCAGCGACTCTCGACGACATTGCCAAGGCGGCCGGCTATTCGAAAGGCGCGATCTACAAGTACTTCGCCACCAAGGAAGAACTGTTCTTGGCCGCGAGCGATCGGTACTGGCGTAGGTACTTCGACAATTTCGCCGAGGTGATGTCGTCATCGGACCACATCGGGGCACGGGAACTCGAAGACATCGGTGAGCGGTGGCGCCTGCTCAGTCGTGACCGCGGCGCCGAGCATGCGGCGCTGGGCCTCGAGTTCAATCTGTACCTGCTGCGCAACCCGGAGGCGCGGGAACGCGTGGCCGCCAAGCGATCCGAGGTCGTCGACCAACTCGCCCGCTACATCGTCGAGGGCATCGAGAGTCTCGGCGCGACCCTGTTGATCCCCGCGACGACATTCGCCCACATCATCATCGCCACGACCGACGCCGTCGAGTTGGGCAGTCACCTCGAGGATGTCGATCTGTACCAGGCGATGGTCGAGATGTACGTGTCAGCCGTGAAGATGCCCTGACGCTCACCTTCCCGGTTCGATGGGAACGATCGGTGGCACCTCTACCCCCTCGGGAAGTACCAGTTCGCCGTCGTGGTTGTTGTAGCCGGAGTGCTTAGTCGGTAGCGGCAGACCGGGATTCGGGCACGGTCGGTCGGTCCCCTCACCACAGATGCCGGGGTTGAAGTAGGACCGCTTCTGCACGTCCTCCGGCCACGGGTCGCCGTGCATGCCGAGCCAAGTCGCAGGCACGTTGTAAAAGAGGAAGAAGCATGCGCTGACACCCCCGAAGATCGCCAGGAAGCGAATGAACTGTTGCTTGACGACTCCGCCTCGGATGCTGTCGAGGCCACGTTCGACCACGGTGCGCCCCCGGTCATCGGTGAAGAAGCGCAGGCAGCACAGCGCCGCCTGGACGCCGCCCCACATCAAGCCCTCATAAATCGGCCATTGGTAGTACGTGCCGGCGTTGAACGACAAAGACTGAATGGCACCGGGGTAGGAGTAGAAGCCGATCGGCAGCATGATGAGCGCCTCCATGACGAAGTCGAAGACGAAGGCGATCGCGTAGGTGACCAGGATCAGCCTCAGATTGCTGATCTCCGGCCACCGGTTCTTGATCCTCCGCATGACCCAACACCCGGCGATGGTGAGCAGTAGTACGCCGTACATGTAGCCGGGGATATTGGTCAGCAGTGGTTCGGGCACGGTATGGCCCGGTTCCTCATGTGCCACCCAGCCCGGAATGTGCGGCGCCCAGGAACCCTGGTTCCACAGCCAGGCGTTGTACGTGCACCAGGTGCTGTAGTAGTTGAGCATCGGATCCTGAAACATCATCAGGCCCATCGACACCAGCAGCATGCCGTCGAGCGTGATTCGCCGCTCCCGCAGCCAGGGCCGGATGATGAAGAACCAGAGTGCGAACGGCAGACCGATCCAGAGCACGACGGCGTTGGCGATCAGCGGAATCTGCATGTACATCGGCGGCTCGCTGGGACCTCCGGCCACCGGCTCGAAGTAGGGTCCGCTGACCCACCGGACGAACACGTAGAGCGTGTACGCCAGGAACACGGTGCCGACCGTCGCCCAGATCTTGATGGCGTTCGACGAGCGCGGGGTCTCCGCGCCTGAGCCGAGGGTGCCGCTCAAGGACTGAGTGATCGCGGGTTTTCTGTTCGAAGAATCGTTCACCAGCGCCTCCTGAAACGTGCGTCCGATGCGCACCCGACGGAAATATACCAATCGGTATCTCATTGGCCACTGAGATTCTGAGATTCTGTGCCACACTTTGGCCATGGTCGAGCGTTGGACGCGGGAACGACGTCTGGAGCACACGCGAACGCTGCTACTCGACGCCGCGGAGGACGTCTTCGCCGAAAAGGGCTTTGCACCAGCGACTCTCGACGACATCGCACACGCGGCCGGTTACACCAAGGGCGCCATCTACAAGCACTTCGCGACCAAAGAGGACCTCTTCCTGGCTGTCAGCGACCGGTACTGGCGGCGCTATTTCGACAACTTCGCCGAGGTGATGTCGTCTGCGGAGCAGATCGGATCGCGCGAACTCGACGAGATCGCCGCGCGATGGCGACAACTCAGCCGGGACAAGGGTGCCGAACACGCCGCACTCGGCCACGAGTTCACCCTCTATCTGCTGCGCAATCCGGAGGTCCGCGAGCGGGTGGCCGAGAAGAGGTCAGAAGTCGTCGCGGCGCTCGCGAAGTTCATTGTCGAGGGCATTGACCGCCTCGGCGGAACGCTGGTGGTTCCAGCCTCGACCTTCGCCCAGGTACTCGTCGCAACTAGTGACTCGGTGGTGTTGGGCAGTGAACTCGACGACGTCGACCTCTACCGTCCCGTCATCGAAATGTATCTCTCGGCGATCAAACTGCCGTGAGCTTGCCCGCCTGCCGGGTCAGATAGTCGATCTGCAGATGGATCGAGTAGAGCACTAGCGGCGGCAGAACGATGAACGGAACGTTCTCGCCGATGAATTTGAACCACAGGCCGAACTCTCCCTGCCCGATGTCATCGAAGCCCGCACCCACCTCGGACAGGAAGTACACCGCGGTGCTGCTCATCAGAATCGCGCACCCGGCGAATGCCACCCAGAGGCAGCGAATGCGCGACTCAATGGAGAGGTTCGGTTTAATCAGTCGCGTCCACATCACGATGACGACCACACCTGTGGTGACACCGACGATCTCGAGGGCGAAGATCCACGGGTTTCCACTGACGTAGCGGGTGTCGGCCAGCGCGTACTGCCACCACAGCCACTTCCATCCGGGGTCCGTCGTGGGCGTCCACCATCCGAGCGGATGGCCGATCAGGAACATCAGCTCGTAACCGATCTGGCTGAACGCGGTGTAGGGCAGATAGAACAGCGTCAACTCGGCGGCCCTGCCGAGCCGAGTCCGGTTTTCGCCAGGCGCATCCCACAACATGACGAGCGGCACCAAGATCACCGGCACGCCGAAGAGCAGGTTGGCGACGACGTCTGAGGTGAACGTCGGGGCGATCAGACCGATTTCGACGCCGATGGTCATACCCAGGAAGACCATGGTTGTCAGCAGCGCCACGCCCAGATAGACGCGCCCGCGGTGCGGTGCAACCGGACGGGCGAAATTCGGTTCCCGGATATTGATGGTTGTCATGTCGTCACGCACTGTTGCCACCTGTCGCGCAGCCCGGACACGGACTAATATCAACTACTTGCGATTGTTCTGCGAAGCATATACCGTCGGCGCAACGGGCTCTCGCAGATTGCGCCAAACACCCACGGCGCGTGCGGTATGACTAGACCACCACGTGGACAGGAGAAGCCGATGCCTCGCTTTCCCAAGCCGCCGGAGGGCAGCTGGACCGAGCATTACCCACAGTTGGGGACCGGTCCCGTGTCCTACGAGGACTCCGTGGATCCGGAGTTCTACGAAGTAGAGCGTAAGGCCGTCTTTCGACGCGCGTGGCTGAATGTCGGTCGCGTCGAACAGGTCCCACGCAAAGGCAGCTACTTCACCAAGGAACTCAAGGTCGTCAACACCTCCATCATCGTGGTCCGCACCACCGACGGAAAGGTGAAGGCGTATCACAACATCTGCCGGCACCGAGGCAACAAATTGGTGTGGAACGACATGCCGCTGGAGGAGACCAGCGGTGTGTGCCGTCAGTTCACGTGCAAGTACCACGCCTGGCGCTACGACCTCGACGGGAACCTCACGTTCGTCCAGCAGGAGGGGGAGTTCTTCGACCTCGACAAGAGCCGCTACGGTCTGGTGCCCGTGCACTGCGAGGTGTGGGAGGGCTTCATCTTCGTCAACTTCGCCGAGGCGCCCGAGCAGTCCCTACGCGACTTCCTGGGGCCGATGATCACGGATCTCGAGGGGTATCCGTTCGACAGAATGACCTCGCGGTTCTACTACCGATCCGAGGTGAAGGCGAACTGGAAGCTCTACATGGACGCGTTCCAGGAGTTCTACCACGCGCCCGTGCTGCATGCGAACCAGTCGCCGACCGCCTACTCGAAGGCAGCGGCAGAAGCCGGGTTCGAGGCGCCGCACTACCGCATCGAGGGCCCGCACCGTCTGGTGAGCACCTCGGGTATCCGAGCCTGGGAGATGGCCGACGAGATGCGCAAGCCGATCGAGGACATCTGTCAGAGTGGGCTCTTCGGCCCATGGGACAAGCCCGATCTGGGTGAGATGCCTGCGGGCCTGAATCCCGCGAAATGCGATCCGTGGGGCCTGGATTCGTTCCAGTTGTTTCCGAACTTCGTGATCCTGTTCTGGGGCCAGGGCTGGTACCTGACCTACCATTACTGGCCGACGTCGCACAACACGCACCTGTTCGAGGGCACGGTGTACTTCCCGCAGCCCAGAACGCCCCGGGAGCGCATCGCGCAGGAACTCGCCGCGGTGTCGTTCAAGGAATACGGCCTGCAGGACGCGAACACGCTGGAGGCCACGCAGACGATGGTCGAGTCGCGCGTGCTCGACAACTTCCTGCTCTGTGACCAGGAGGTGCTCATCCGCCATCTCCACACCGAGACCGCGGCGTGGGTGGAGGACTACCGACGCAAGACTGCGGGGGTGTGAGATGACGACCGCCGCGTCGACGACTCATCCACCCAAGCTGCCGCCCGAGTTCGCCGATCTCGAGCAGTTCTCGGACTGGTGTCTTGGCACCGAGGCCGAGCGGTACGCCAAGCGGCTGGCCTCCTCGATGCACGAGATTCAGGCCTTCTACGACGCGATCACCGCGCGCGCGGAAGAGGCAATCGCGTACTGCGACAAATTCTCGCTGGACGACATGCCAGAGGACGTCCTCAACCTGATGCGGCTCCTCTACTCCATGATCCAGGCGTCGTTTCCGGTCGAGTGTTGGAAGCAACCGAAGGTGCCCGACTCGGGCGCCACCACGCTGGACTGCGTGTCAGAACCCGTTCCGTGACGGAGCGAGGCTTGTCCGAGCAACCATCCGGCGCCGGTCCGGTCACCGTCCTCCGTGCGGCTCGCTGGGCTGACGTGGAGGCCGGCGAGGTGCGGTCTCCGGCCGTCGTGGTGATCGAAGGGGACCGGATTTCTGCGGTCAATCCCGTTGAGGTGCCGCAAAATTCGGACGAAGACATCGATCTGGGCGATGTCACCCTGCTGCCGGGCCTGATGGACATGGAGCTCAACCTGCTGATCGGCGGACCGGGCGGTCCCGAAGGTCTGCCGAGCCCGATGCACGGGGTGCAGGACGACCCCGCGTACCGCACCCTGCGCGGGGCGGTCAACGCACGCACCACCCTGGAGGCCGGTTTCACCACCGTGCGCAATCTCGGACTGATGGTCAAGACTGGCGGCTATCTGCTCGACGTCGCGCTGCAGCGGGCGATCGAGCAGGGTTGGCACACCGGTCCGCGCATCTATCCGGCTGGTCATGCGGTTACGCCCTACGGCGGGCACCTCGATCCGACCGTGTTTCAGCGGCTCGCGCCCGGCATCATGCCACTGTCGGTCGCCGAGGGCATCGCCAACGGTGTCGATGAGGTCCGAGCGTGCGTCCGCTACCAGATCCGGCACGGGGCGAAGCTGATCAAGGTGTCCGCTTCCGGTGGCGTGATGTCGCACAGCACCGCGCCCGGCGCGCAGCAGTATTCCGACGACGAGTTCGCCGCAATCGCCGACGAAGCGCACCGCGCGGGTGTGCGGGTCGCCGCACATGCGGTGGGCGACAGCGCCATTCGCGCGTGCGTTCGCGCCGGCATCGACTGCATCGAACACGGGTTCCTCGCGACCGACGACACGATCAAGCTGTTGGCCGACACCGGCACGTTCCTGGTGTCCACCACCTACCTGACCGAGGCGATGGCGATCGACCGCATCGCTCCGGAGTTGCGAAAGAAGGCCGAAGTGGTGTTCCCGCAGGCTCAGGCCATGCTGCCGAAGGCGATAGCAGCCGGAGTCCGGATTGCGTGCGGTACGGATGCGCCTGCGATTCCGCACGGACAGAACGCGAAAGAGCTGTGCGCTCTGGTGTCGCGCGGCATGACGCCGATGCAGGCGCTGCGGGCAGCGACCATCACCAGTGCCGAGCTCATCGATGCCGACGGCGAACTGGGGCGCATCGCCCCAGGCTTCCTCGCCGACATCGTCGCCGTGCCCGATGACCCGTCGCGCGACATCGCCGTCACACTGGACGTGCGGTTCGTGATGAAGAACGGCGTGGTCTACAAGCGCTAGCGCCTAGACCGAGAGGAGCGAGCGTGGAACAAACCGACAACATCCTGTGGCTGCTCAAGCAGGCATGGTATTTCTCCCTCACGACGGTGAATGACGCGGTGAGCGAGCACGGGGTGAGCACCGCACAGATCGGCGTCCTGCGCCAGTTGTCGACCGAACCGGGCTTGTCGGGAGCCGACCTGGCGCGGCGAATGCTGATCAGTCCTCAAGGAGTACAACTCGCGCTGACCGCACTGGAACGGCGGGGCCTCGTGGAGCGCAAGCAGGACCCCCAGCATGGCCGGATCCTGCAGGCGTTCCTCACCGACCAGGGTCGCAAGGTGGCCGAAAACGTCGTCAACGATGCAATCGCCGCGCACGACAAGGTTTTCGGTGTCTTGAGCAAGACCGAGCAGAAGACGCTGCGCGAACTTCTGGCGCGCGTCGTCGAACAGGGCACCGGCCACGAGTTGTACGCCGACCATATTGATCAGTAGCCCTGTATTAAGTACTTGAGATGAATGACAAGTACTTGATATAGTGAACCTGATGGCCGAGAACAACGGAGCCGAGGGGTTCGCGCCGTTGCGCATCAAGCGCGTCGTGCGTGAGACGTCCGACGCCATTTCCCTTGTGCTGGACGTACCCGAGCATTGCTCGTCGCAGTACCGCTACCAAGCCGGTCAATTCATGACGCTGCGCGTCACCGTGGACGGTCAGGACCTCCGCCGCTGCTATTCGATGTCGTCGGCACCCGTCGAGGACGACATGCAGATAACCATCAAGCGCGACCCCGGCGGCCTGGTGTCGAACTGGCTCAACGACACCGCCTCCGAAGGCGTCGAGATCCACGCCGCACCACCAGAGGGAAGGTTCTGTCTGCGTGACACCGCCGACGAAATCGTGGCGTTCGCGGGCGGCAGCGGCATCACGCCGATCATGTCGCTGGTCCGTACGGCGTTGGTGAACTCGTCCCGGCGCATCCGGTTGTTCTACGCCAACCGCAGTCGCGATTCGGTGATTTTCGCCGATGCGCTCGCCCGGCTGGCGAACGACCACGCCGAACGCCTCGTGGTGGCGCACCACATCGACGACGACTCTGGCGTGGTGACGCCGTCGGCGGTCGAGTCCTTCATCGCGAACGCCGATGCGGCCGACTTCTACATCTGCGGGCCCGGGCCGTTCATGGACACCGTCGAAGCCGCGGTTCTCGGGTCCGGTGTCCCACGCGAACGTGTTCACCTCGAACGTTTCTCGGTCGAGCCGGTTCCTGTCGATGTCGCCGACAGTTCCGGGCAGACCGAAGAGGTCGTGATCGAACTCGATCGCAAAAAGACCACTGCCGGCTACCGAGCGGGTAACACCTTGCTGCAGACGGCCCGCATTGCGGGCCTGCGGGCGCCTTCGTCATGCGAGACCGGTTCGTGCGGAACGTGTATGGCGCGCGTTGTCTCCGGCAGCGCAAGAATGCTCAACAATGACGCCCTCGACGACGATGAAGTGGCCGAAGGTTGGGTGCTGACGTGCCAGTCGCTACCCACGAGTCAAAAAGTCCACGTGGTCTACGAGTAGGGGCAGAGGGTCAATGGGATGTATTCGATGAGCCGCGTCGCGATGGTGACAGGCGGCGCGTCCGGCATGGGTGAGGCGACCTGCCGCGAGCTCGGCAGGCGTGGCCACAAGGTGGCCGTGCTCGACCTCAACGGCGAGGCGGCACAACGGGTCGCGGAGGAACTGCGCACCGATGGTGTGACCGCCCTCGGGGTGGCCGCCGACGTCAGTGACCGAGCCGCCGTCGAGGAGGCGTTCGCCAAAGTACGGACCGAGCTGGGGCCGGTGCACATTCTGGTCACAAGCGCCGGCGCCGTGGGCTGGGCCCCATTCACCGACATCACCCCGCAGGACTGGCAGCGGCTGATCGACGTCAATCTCACCGGCACCTTCCACTGCTGTCAGGTCGCGGTGCCCGACATGCTGGAGGCCGGCTGGGGCCGCATCGTGATGATCTCGTCGTCCAGCGCCCAGCGGGGTTCCCCGGGCATGGCTCACTACGCGGCGTCCAAGGGGGCGCTGCTCTCGCTCACCAGATCACTTGCCCGCGAGTACGGTCCGAGCGGCATCACGGTCAACAACATTCCGCCGTCAGCCATTGAGACGCCGATGCAGCACGCGGGACAGGCCTCGGGACACCTGCCGTCCAATGAACAGATGGCCGCCAGCGTTCCGCTCGGGCATCTCGGCACGGGCGAGGACATCGCGGCGGCGGCCGGCTTCCTGTGCTCCGAGGAGGCCGGTTTCATCACCGGGCAGACACTGGGCGTCAACGGCGGATCGGTGATGTGATGATTTCTTTCGGCACGAGTTCGCAATCAGCACAGGGAGGTTCGCATGGCTAAGTGGCCTAAGCCGGCCGAGGGCAGCTGGACGGAGCACTACCCGGATCTCGGTACGGGACCGATCTCGTTCCGCGACTCGACCTCACCCGAGTTCTACGAACTCGAACGCGAGGCCGTCTTCAAGCGGGCATGGCTCAACGTCGCCCGCGTCGAGGAGCTGCCGCGCGTTGGCAGCTACCTGACCAAGGAGATCGAGGCAGCCCGAACGTCAGTGATCGTCGTCAAAGGCAAGGACCAGCAGATCCGCGCCTTCTACAACATCTGCCGCCACCGCGGAAACAAGTTGGTGTGGAACGACTATCCCAACGAGGAGGTCAAGGGCGCATGCCGTCAGTTCACATGCAAGTACCACGGATGGCGTTACGACCTGAAGGGCGAACTGACTTTTGTGCAGCAGGAGGGTGAGTTCTTCGATCTCGACAGCGCACAGTACGGATTGAAGCCGGTCCAGTGCGACGTGTGGAACGGGTTCATCTTCATCAACTTCGATCCCGAACCGCGGTGGACCCTGCGCGAGTTCCTGGGCCCGATGATCACCGCACTCGACGACTATCCGTTCGAGATGATGACGGAGAGATACGATTTCGTCGCCCACAACAACAGCAACTGGAAGATCTTCGCCGACGCGTTCCAGGAGTATTACCACGTGCCGTCGCTGCACAGCCAGCAGGTGCCCAGCGCGGTGCGTCAACCCAACGCCACATTCGAGTGCGGGCACTTTCAGATCGACGGCCCGCACCGGTTGGTGTCCACCGCGGGCACCCGACGGTGGCTGCTCGACCCGGAGTTCATGTATCCGGTCGAGCGGGCCACGCGCAGTGGGCTGGTGGGCCCGTGGCGTACACCGGAGACACACTTCTCCGCCGGATTGAATCCGGGCAACATCGAGCCATGGGGCATCACAAATTTCCAGATCTTCCCGAACCTGGAGATTCTGATCTACCACGGCTGGTATCTGCTGTACCGCTACTGGCCGACGTCGCACAACACCCACAAGTTCGAGGCCTACAACGCTTTTCACCCGGCGCGCACCGTGCGCGAACGCATCGAACACGAAGTCGCCTCTGTGGTGCTCAAGGAGTTCGCTCTGCAGGACGCAGGCATGCTCGGCGGCACTCAGGCGGCGTTGGAGTACGACATCGTCGACGACTACCCGCTCAGCGACCAGGAGATTCTCGTGCGCCATCTGCACAAGGTCTCGGTCGACTGGGTCGAAGAGTACCGCAACGAGCACAGCCCGGTCGGGGTGTGACATGACGCAACCGAAACTGCCCAGTGCCTTTTCTGAGTTCGAGCCGTTTACGCAGAGATGGTGCCTGGCAACCGAACCGGAGCGATGGGCCACTCGACTGGCCACTCCGATGCCGGAAATTCGCGAGTTCTATGACGCGTTCTCGCCGCGCTTCGAGGAAGCCATCGACTACTGCGACAAGTTCCCGCTCGACGATGTGCCGGAGGACGCGTTGAATCTCCTGCACCTCATCTATTCAATGATCATGGTCTCGATGGCCGTCGAGGTCTTCGGTACCCAAAAACCCGCCGATTCTGCTGACGCGGTCATCGACCGCGTCAGCGCGCCGGTGCCATGAGGACGGGACGAGATATATGAGTCTGCTGACGATCACCAAGCTCACCGCATCCGTAGGTGCGGAGGTGACAGGTCTGGATTCGGACATGCTCGCCACCGACGATGCGCTCGGTGCGGCGGTCCTCGACGCGCTGGAAGACAATGGTGTGCTCGTGTTTCCCGGGCTGGGCCTGACACCAGAGGCGCAGGTGGCGTTCTGCCGCCGACTCGGCGATATCGACCACTCGTCGGACGGCCATCACCCTGTCGCCGGCATCTACCCGGTGACGCTGGACAAGTCGAAGAATGCCTCGGCGGATTATCTGCGGGCGACGTTCGACTGGCACATCGACGGATGCACGCCCACCAACGACGATTGTCCGCAGAAGGCGACCGTGCTGTCGGCTAAGCAGGTAGCCGAACGCGGTGGTGAGACCGAGTTCGCGAACTCGTATGCCGCCTACGAGGCGTTCAGCGATGAGGAGAAGCAACGCTTCGGGGCGCTGCGCGTAGTGCATTCACTGGAGGCGTCGCAACGCAGAGTCCATCTCGACCCGTCGCCTGAACTGGTGGCGAAGTGGCGGTCGCGCCCCACGCATGAGCATCCGCTGGTATGGACGCACCGCAGCGGCCGCAAGTCACTGGTCCTCGGCGCATCCGCGGACTATGTGGTCGGTATGGATCTCGACCAGGGCAGGGCGCTGCTCGCCGAATTGCTCGACCGCGCCACCCAACCGGAGCTGGTCTACAGCCACCGGTGGTCTCTCGGCGACACCGTCATCTGGGACAACAACGGCGTGCTTCACCGAGCGGCGCCGTATGACTCCAGCTCACCGCGGGAAATGCTGCGCACCACGGTGCTCGGCGACGAGCCGATTCAGTAGGCGGCGGGATGCTGAGCAGTCGCACAAGCGCCGCGTTGACGTTGACGGTGCGACTATGGAAATCTAATACCCGGTTACGAGAATCACGTTCTCGCTGGTCGGGATTGTTGGAAACGGAGTAGCGCATGGCGGAGGACCTCACCTCGGTCGATTTCTTCCGGGACAGTCGTCTGACGGACGACCCGTTCCCGTTCTACGAGGCACTTCGCAACAAGTGCCCGGTCAGCCGCGAGGACCACTACGGCGTAACGATGGTGACGGGCTGGCAGGAGGCCGTCGACGTCTACAACGATGCCGAGACGTTTTCGTCGTGCATCTCGGTGACCGGGCCGTTTCCCGGGTTCCCCGTATCCCTGGAAGGGTTAGAAAACGGGGACGTCACCGACCTGATCGTCGAACATCGCGACGAGATTCCCTTCAGTGATCAGCTGCCCACCCTGGACCCGCCGACGCACACGAATCACCGTGCGCTGTTGATGCGGCTGATCACTCCCAAGCGCCTCAAGGAGAACGAGGACGCGATGTGGGGGCTCGCCGACGAGATCCTCGACGAGTTCCTGGCCCCGGGTGAGGGCGAGTTCATCAAGGGCTTCGCCAGCCCCTTCACGCTGCGAGTCATCGCCGACCTGCTCGGTGTGCCCGAAGCGGATCGCGACGATCTCCTCGAGCGGCTCGCACGCGGCACCCACGGCAGCGCGGTGGGCAACGCCGAAAAGACGATGAACAAGACCCCGCTTGAGCACCTCTACGAGGTCTTCGCGACCTACGTCGAGGAGCGGCGGGCGCAACCCCGCGACGACGTGCTGACCGGACTGGCAACGGCGACCTTCCCGGACGGGACGATGCCCGAGGTCGCAGACGTCGTGCGGGTGGCCACCAACGTGTTCTCGGCCGGCCAGGAAACGACCGTACGGCTGCTCAGCACCGCCCTCAAGGTGATGGGGGACCAGCCGGACATCCAGCGGAGGTTGCGTGAGGACCGCAGTCTGCTGGGCAACTTCATCGAGGAGTGCCTGCGCATCGAGAGTCCGGTCAAGGGTGACTTCCGGCTGTCGCGGGTGCCGACCACCGTCGGCGAGGAAGCGATCGGAGCCGGCTGCACGCTGATGGTGATCAACGGTGCGGCCAACCGCGACCCACGCCGCTTCGAGGATCCGGACACGTTCGACCCCGACCGCAAGAACGCCCGCCAGCACCTGGCCTTCGGCCGCGGTATCCACAGCTGCCCCGGCGCTCCGCTGGCGCGTGCCGAAACCCGGGTCGGGCTCGAGCGCCTGCTGGACCGCACAACCGATATTCGCATCAGCGAAAAACATCACGGCCCGGCGAGCAATCGCAACTATCAGTACATCCCGACCTACATCTTGCGCGGGCTGACGCAACTGCACCTCGAGTTCGACATCCGATGAAGGTCTCCGTCGACGAAGATCGCTGCGCCGGCCACGGCATGTGCCTGACGCTCTGCCCAGAGGTGTTCGAGATGTCCGACGACGGCTGGGCGGTCGCAGCTCCGGGTGAGATACCTGCGGACCTGGAGAGCGCGGCCAAGGATGCCATCGCCAACTGTCCCGAACAAGCCATTGTCGAAATCGACGGTTAACAAAGGAGATCGAGTGCCGAAGGCATACATCCTCATTACCGAGGACGTGAAGGACCCGGCAGGCATGGCCGAGTACGCAAAGTTGGCAGGGAAGGCGATGGCCGGTGCGACGCTGCTGTCGTTCGACCCGAATCCCGAGGCGCTCGAAGGGGAGTGGCACGGTACCCAAACGGTGCTGCTGGAGTTCGAATCCGTCGAAGCGGCGCGCGAGTGGTACAACTCGGACACCTATCAGGAGGCTGCCAAGCTGCGTCAGGCGGCGGCCGACTGCAACGGCGTTATCCTGCACGGCCTCTGATTTTCTAGCGTGGGCCCAGCTCGCGGGAGCATTTAGTGGGGGACGAGCGGGCTGATCGGTGTCGTCGTGGTGGCGCGGACGAGTAACTCCGCCAATTCTTTTGGCCTGCTCAGGAACGGCGAGTGCGACGTGTCGATCGTCAACTGCTCCACGCCTAATCGGCGCGTGACGGTATCGGCCAGCCATTGCGGCATCGACTGATCCTGAAGGCAGCGGATGAAGCTACGGGGGAGATCGGCAGCCCAGAACTGTGGCACGGAGACCGGCGTCACCGTGGTGTCGCCGAACCGTTCGGGTCCCAGACGCTCGAACGCCCAGCGGGCGGTGGCTTCGTCGCAGTCGTGGTAGAAGTACTTCCACGCACCGTCGAAGTCGGCGAACCACATGGCGCCGTCATCGTCGAACTTCAAGTAACCCAACATCTCTCCGACGTCGGCTTCGAACTCGCCGTCTGGAAAGTCGCTAGAGTCACGCATCGCCATCGCCTCGGGATATGTACGGCCCTCCCGCGGCAACGCCGCCGCCAGGTAAACGATGTGGCTGACAAGATCTGGCGCGGCGTCGGCAGCCAGGGTGGCGTCGAATCCGCCACCCGAGTGTCCGACGAGCACGTCACCCGAGGCCAGTTCCGAGACGATCGCATCGCGACGGTTCGCCAGCGTCGACTCCTCGTCGATGCGCGCGCCGTGACCTGGCAGGTCGACGGCGACGCCGACGTGTCCGAGCGCTTCCAGTTCCGCAATGGTTCGTTCCCAGCACCACGCGGCGTGAAAGCCGCCGTGTACGAAGACGAACCGCATCGTCAGTTCAGGACTTGCACCGGGACATGCGACCACCCTGCAACGTTCTGCGCCGCCACCCGCTTGCACCCGTCCCAGATCACCTCGTAGCGCGGCATGTAGTCGAGCAGCCGCTCGAGTGCTATTGCGCTCTCCATCCGGGCCAGGGCCGCGCCCAGACAGCTGTGCACCCCGTACCCGAAACCGAGATTTTGGGCCTCGCCGCGATCTCGGTCGATGTCGAAGATGTCGGCGTCGGTAAACGCCTCGGGGTCGCGGTTCGCCGACCCTGTAAGCAGGAAAACGGGTTTGGCCTCGGGGATCGTGACGCCGTGCAGGTTGATTTCTTTCATCGAGCGGCGCACGTTGTACTGGTTCGGCGCCTCGTAGCGCAGCAACTCCTCCACCGCGGCCGGGATCTTGCTGCGATCCTCTAGCAGCTTCTGCCACTGGTCGGGGAATCGCGCGAAAGTCACCGCCGCGTTGCCGATCAGCTTGGTAACCGTCTCCGCTCCTGCGCCGCCCAACAGAGTTGCAAATCCTGCGATCTCGAAGTCGTCGAGCGACTGCTTCTCGCCGTCATCGCGTTCGACCTCCGCGGCGATCAGCCTGCTGAACATGTCGTCATGTGGGTCGGCGCGGCGCTGCTGAATGATGTTGTAGTAGAGGCCCATCAACTCCGCGACTGCCTGCATGCCTTTTTCGGACATGTCGATTTGACCAGGTTCGCGTGCAAGGGTGATGTCTACCCATTCGCCGACCTGTCTGCGGTACTCCTCCGGCACGCCCAGCATCTGGGTGATCACCTGCACCGGGAACAAGGCCGAGAAGTCCCGCACCACGTCGAACCGGTCGGACTTGTTCTGTGCGAGGTAGCGGTCGATGGTCTCGGCTACCATGGGCCGCAACGCCTCGATGGCCCGTGGAGTGAACACCTTGTTGACCAGGCTCCGCATCTGCCGGTGCTCCGGCGGATCCATGATGATGATCATCTTCGCCATCATCGGTTCGTCCGACCGGACCGATGACAGGTCCAATCCGTATGCCGACGAGTAGGTTTCGAAGTCCTTGTACGCCGCTGCCACATCTTCATGTCGGGACAGCGCGTAGAAGTCGTACTCCTCGTTGTAGTACACCGGCGCTTCCTCGCGCATACGCCGGTAGATCTCCCAAGGGCCGTTGAAGAACTCCTCGGAGAACGGGTCGAAGACGACTTCGGATGTGGTCATACGTCTTTGATGAAGATCGCCTGCCGCGGACACTGACGCACCGATTCCTTGACCTGCTGCTCGTTCTCGGGCGTCACCTCGTCCTGCAGGATGTGCAGATAATCCTCGTCGTCAAGATTGAAGACCTCGGGGATGATGCCCATGCACACCCCGTTGCTTTCACAGAGGCCGAAGTCGACCTCGATCTTCTGGGTCATGCCTCACCTCAGAACTTTCACTGGGACATTGTGGTAGCCCGCGACATTCTGCATCGTCACCCGATGAAGCCCGTCCCAGTCGACTTCGTAACGCGGCATGAAGTCGAGCAGGTGCTCGAGGGCGATCACACTTTCCAGGCGGGCCAGCGCCGCCCCGAGGCAGCTGTGGATTCCGTAGCCCAGGCCCATGTGCGGCGATTGGGTGCGGTCCCGGGTGATGTCGAATTCTTCTGCGCGGTCGTATGCCCGGGGGTCGCGGTTGGCGGCGGCCTTCATGATGAACACCGGCTTGTGCGCGGGCACCGTGCCGCTGGGGAGGTGCGCTTCCTTCAATGTGAAGCGCACGTTGTACTGCACCGGGCCGACGTAGCGCAGGAGTTCCTCGACGGCGTCGTGGACCTTGCTGCGGTCTTCGAGCAGCAGCTGCCACTGCTCGGGATGACGCGCAAACTCGACGACGGCGCTGCCGATCAGCTTGGTGACGGTCTCCGCTCCAGCACCTCCGAGCAGAGCGCAAAACCCAGTGATTTCGATGTCGTCGAGTTTGCGCATCTGGCCGTCTGGACCGGGAACCTCAGCGGCGATCAGCCGGCTGATCATGTCGTCCTGCGGATTCTCGCGGCGTTCCTGCACCAGGCCGTAATAGTAGATGCCCGAGTCGACGTTGGCCTGCATGTTCTGCTCGGACAGCTCGATCTGACCGGGCTTCTTCTCCAGGCCCTTGTCGATCCAGTGCCGCACCTGCTGGCGGAACTCTTCGGGGACGCCGGCCATGCGGGTGATCACCTCGACGGGGAACGGACCCGAGAAGTCCTGCACCACGTCGAAATTATCGGGATCGACCTGCGACAGGTAATGCACGACGAGGTCTTCGACCGTCTCCCGCTGGGACTGGATCGCTCGCGGCGTGAACGCCTTGTTCAACAGGCTGCGCATGTGACGGTGATCGGGCGGGTCCATGAAGATGATCGACTTCTGCGGGGCCTCCTCTTTTCGCACCATGGCCAGGTCGCAGCCGCGGGCCGACGAGAAGGCGTCGGTGTCCTTCAGCGCCGCGGCCACATCCTCGTGCCGGGTGAGCGCGTAGAAGTCTTCGTCCTCGTCGTAGTAGATGGGTGCTTCATCGCGCATCCGCTTGTAGATCTCGTACGGATTGTCGAAGTACTCCTGCGATACCGGGCTGAACACCAATTTGGGCTTGGTCATGGTCTCCTCTTTCGCGGCGGGGCTAGCGGCCGTGTCCGTTACGCGAGGCTGCATATGTGTAACGGATAGTATGCCTCACGGGGTGGCCCTGAGACAGGGGAATCGCATCTGTTTCACGGCTGATTTCCGGTATTGATGACATCGTCGAGCAGACCGAGGGCCTCGCCCAGTTCGGCGGCGATCTTGCGAACGACCTCGACGTCCTTGCCGACGAACTCACGGGTCCGTTCGACGAACGCGTCCAGCGAGCCGCCGGCCGCGACGAAGCCTGCGACCTTGCTCGCCCCGCTGCCGTGCGTAATCGCCTGCAGAAGCTTCTCCTCACTCACGCCGAGGCGTTCACCCAGCGCGACAGCTTCCCGGAGCAACCCGATCTGCGCGGCGAACAGCGCGTTGTTGGTCAGCTTCACCGCTTGTCCCGCGCCGAGGGGGCCGACGTGCAGGATCGGGTCGCCGTACGCGGCGAGCACCGGCCGGACACGCGCGACGGCGTCATCGGGGCCGCCGACGAACAACGTGATCGCCCCTGCGGCGATGTCGTGTGGGCCGCCGCTGACCGGTGCGTCGAGGACATCGATGCCGGGTGAGTGGGCCGCGATCGCGTGTACGGTGCGCGGGCTTCCAGTCGTGTGAACGACGAGTGCGGCACCGGGGGACATCGCGGAAAGCGCCCCAGGTGAACACACCTGCGCGACTTGCTCGTCGGTGAAGACGCAGACGATGAGGACGTCTGCTTCCCTGGCGAGGTCGTGCAGTCCCGCCACAGCTTGCGCGCCGAGCGACGTCACCGCTCGGCGGCCTTCGTCCGTTCTGCCGAGCGCTCGGACGTCAACGCCGGATTCGACGAGGCGCCGGATCATCGGGCCGCCCATGCGGCCCGCCCCGACGAATCCGACGCGCGTCACCGCGGGTGTTCCATCGACTCCAACGCCGTGTCGGCCGCGATGAACACCGAACCTTCCGGGGCCGATGCGCTGGCGGCAATGGTCGCCGCATGCCGAACGTCTTTCTGCAGCAGTGCACCCGCGATCGGCGCTAGCCCCTCGACGGTGCCGCCGAAGATGGCAATGCTGCCCAGCGCCTTGCTGGTGGCCGAACCGCCGTTGAGCACCTCGGCCAAACGCATTCGGGGGATGCCGAGAGACTCACCCAGATCCAGCGTGCTCAGGGCGCTGCCGAGGTTGGCGGTGAAGAGCAGGTTGTTGAGGATCTTGGTGACTTGCCCACTGCCCAGCGGGCCGAGATGAACGATCGGATCGGCGTAGGTCGCGAACACCGGGCGACACCTCTCGGCGGTCTCCTCGTCACCGCCAACCATAACCAGCAGCTTGCCTTCCTCGACGGCGGGCGCTCCACCGCTAACCGGAGCGTCGATTACCGAAACACCCTGTGCGGCAGCCTTGTCGGCGATCTCCCTACAGGTGTCGGGATGCACAGTGCTGTGAATGGCCACGATGCCACCCTCGGCGAGCCCAGCCAGTACACCCGTCTCGCCATATAGCACCTCGCGCACGTCGTCATCACCGACCACGCAAAGGCAAACCAGATCGCTGGCGGCGGCCAGCTCAGCGGGCGAAGCTGCAGACTTCGCCGCGGTATCGGCATACGGTTCGAGGCTGGCCGCCCTGCGCGCCCACAGCGTCGTGGAGAATCCGCCTTCGGCGATCCGACGGGCCATGGGCCCACCCTGACTGCCCAATCCGATGAATCCGACGCGCATCAACCCGCCTCCATTGCTTCTGATGTGTTCCTCTGCGCAACAACGCATTCCTCGACGAACGCCAGCACGGAGCCGTGGTAAGCCGCTGCGCGCAGCGATAAGGACATATTGTGTCCGGTGCCCGGTTGCTCATTGGTCACGAATCGCGGCGACGCGGTGAACATGGCGGCGATCTGCGCCATGGCATCCGCATCCGATCGCCACACCCGCTCGTGCTCAGCGGCACTGAACTGCACCGGCACCCGAACCTGCGGTGCAAGCGCGGGAAAGTCTTGCCGCGGCCAGCTTCTCGTCATGCCCACCTCGTAAAGGGCGCCGGTCGACGAGTTCGTCATGCCGGACAACACATCGGGCGGATACAGCTCCGCGGGCTGCCAGAGCACCTCACGCAGCCCGGTCGGACGGCCGGTCGCCGTCGCCGCTTTCATGATCTCCGCCATTGCCGCGTCGTACTGCATCCCGGTGCCCGCCAACTCGAGACCGATGACGCGTTCTTGCTCGGCCCGATCATCTGTGGCCATTCGCACCGCCAGCTCGCAACCGGCGGAGTGGCCGACGAGAAACAAGCCGGCTCCACGGGCGTTGGCGCCGAGGATCTTGTCGATGGCCCCGTAGGTCAGCGCGATGCGCTGTTCGGGGCGTTCCATGGCGTCTGGGTAGGGCGCAGAACTCCCGTACCCGGGCCGATCGAGCGCCACCACGGTGTAGCCGTTGTCGGCTCCCATCCGCAGCAGCGACAACGACGGGTGCCCGGGGCAATCGAAATAGGCTGCCGTACTTGATCCTCCGTGGAAGGCGACGACGACGGCCTTCGGCTCCTCTACGGCGGCGACGAGGCCGGACATCGGCACGCCGTCGACGAAGACGACGCGTGGGCGGACCTCGGTCACCCGTCTGTCCGCATCAGGATCGCACCACTGGGCGTGAGGCCGCCGCTGCTTACCACCGCGACGCGGGCGTCTTTCACCTGGCGTTCGCCGGCGTCGCCGCGCAACTGGGTGACCGCTTCGTAAACAAGGCCCATGCCGTGCGTGCGGCCGTGGGAGAGCTGGCCGCCGTGGGTGTTGAGCGGGATCACACCGTCGCGGGCGATGGACTTTCCACCGTCGAGGAAGTCCTTCGCCTCGCCGATACCGCAGAAGCCGAGCGCTTCCAGCCACGACAGGCAGTTGAACGAGAAACCGTCGTATAGCTCTGCCACGTCGACATCCTTGGGCCGCAGTGACGTTCGCGTCCACAGGTGGGCGGCCTGGCCCAGCACCTGAGGTTCGTGGGTCATCGTGGTTTGGTCCCAGTCGGTGCGTTCGACGATCTGGGTACCGACTGCTTCAAACAGCACCGGCTTGCGCGGCATGTCCCTGGCGGCGTCGACGGCCGACACGATCACCGCCACGGCGCCGTCGCACGGGACGTCGCAGTCGTAGAGCCCGAACGGCGTCGTGATCGGCCGGGCGTTCAGATAGTCGTCCATGGTCATCGGATCGCGGTAGATCGCCGTAGGGTTCAGCGCGGCGTTGGCGCGCTGATTCAGCGCGATCCATCCCAGCGTCTCCCGTGTCGTCCCATAACGCTGAAAGTGTCTCTGCGCGTTGAGCGCAAGCACATGCGCCGCCGACGTGGCACCGAAGGGCATCTGCCAACTGGATGTGCGTGGTCCACCGGGAGGGCTGGCCTTGCCTTCTTTCATCAGCTGCTGGAACGTCGCTTCCCACAACGTGCGGAAGCACAGCACATGCCGCGCCATGCCGGTCGCGATGGCCATCATGGCGGCGATGACGGATCCGCCTGGACCGAAAGTGTCCATGCCGCCGTTGATCCACGTCGGGCGGATACCGAGCGCACCCTCGAGTGCCGTCACGCCGCCTTCGCCCATGCCGGCGATGTCCAGTCCCGGGTAGGTCGAGAGCCCGTCGATGTCGTCCAGGGTCAAACCGGCGTCGGCGACGGCGGCTTCGCACGCATCGATGGTCAGCGACAGCGGCGGCACCATCAGGCGGCGGCCCAGCCGGGACGCGCCGATACCGGTGATCGCCGAGTGCTCCTCGAACTTCGCGGTGGTCAGCGGTGCGCTCACGTGGCGCGCGAAATCCGTTGGCGCGATCTCGTCGGTGGGCAGCGGGCCGGTCCGCTTGTCGGTGGTGGGCCGGAACAGCGGTAGCCAGACAGCTCCGTTGGTATCGGTGAGCTTGTCGAAGGTGACCTCGACCGTCTGCCCCAACTCGAGCTCTTCGGGGTCGCACTCGACGATGTTGGTGGTCAGCCGCACTCGCGGATCTTCGACGACGGCGACCTGTGCCACCACATACGGCGGCGGTAGGTCGGGGAAGCCGAACCTGTGGTTGACGGTGAATGCCGACAGCGTGGCGCGTCCGGAGACGTCGCGTACACCCATGTTTCGGCTACGGCAGTATCGACATACCGGCTGCGGCGGGTGGATCAGCGCTTCGCAGTCCCGGCACTCCTGGATGCGCAGGATGCCGTCACCGCCTGCGGTCCAGAAGAACTCGTTCTGCGAGCTGAGTTCGGGCAGCGGTCTGCTCAACGGACGAACTCCGAGATCGCTTCGTTGCCATTGGTTTTCGGATCCGGCTCCGGCGATTCGTGAACGTCAGGGTGCGTGGCACCGTCAGCTGACGGCCGATGCTCACCCATGTAGATGATGGCGTGCACCGGGCAATCGAACAGAGCCCGCATCACCGCGTCGCGATCCTTCTCGGGCACGGTACCGTCGCCGATCAGCGACGCGTAACCCCAGTCGTCGAGCGAGAAGTACCCCGGAGCGTGCTTGGCACAGATGCCGAAACCGTCACACAGTGTCCGATCGAGACGAATCCTCAAGCCGTCACTCATTGTTCGCCGCCTCCACTTCGTAAGGCCGCACCGCGTTGAACGCACCGGTTCGGCAGGACGGACACTCGTTGGCGAGGTGGCTGGTGATCAGCTGCGGAAACTGGCGCAGCAGGCTCGCGGCGACGTTTGTGGCGCCGTCGAGGGTGCCACAGGCGCCGCGGCCACGCAGCACCACCGACCAGCGTTCCAGACGTGTCACATCCTCTTGGGCGGCCGCGCCGTCACGCAGCGCGGAGACGACGGCGGCCATGGCCGCCGTGCCGTTGAAACATGAACCGCACTGGCCGGCGTTCTCTCGGTCGAAGTAGGACATCACCGATGCCGCGACAGCGACCGGGCAGTCGTCGGTGAGGATCGAAATCGCACCGCAGCCGAGGCCGCTGCCGAGTCGACGGATTGTCTCGTGGTCGAGAGTCGCGTCGAGAATGTCTGTGTTCACCAGACCGGCGAAGTAGCCGCCCATCAAGACTCCGCGTACCGAGTCCACCGTCACCCCGTGCAAAGTCAGCAGGTCGGAAAAAGCGGCGCCATGGGGAATCTCGTAAAGGGCCGCGGGCCTGCCGCCGCCCGTGATCGTCGCCAGGAACGTTCCCGGCGACATCGGCGTGCCGAGAGCGCGGTAACTCTGCGAGCCGTGCCGGTGGATGTGGGGCAGATTGGCCAGCGTCTCGACATTGCTGATCGTCGTCGGCAGTCCCGACACCCCCTCCTCGAAAGGCCGGGGTGGTTTGTCGGTCGGCTTGGCGGGTCCGCCGTTGATGCGCCGCACCGCTGCGGTTTCCTCACCCGCGACGTACCCAGATTCGACGGTCAGCACGGTGATGTCCGTCGCTCCGAACACCTGCGAGTCCAGTTCCGACAGTGCACTGTTCACGGCGATCGCCGACTGTTGATCGGACACATACACATACGCACGGCTCGCGTTGACGATCGCGGCGGCCAAGCGCAGGCCGTCCAGCACCAGGTGTGGCCGGTTGCGCAGCAGCCATCGGTCTTTGACCGAGGCTGGTTCACCCTCTTCGCCGTTCGCGACGATGACCGTCTGCATGCCGCGTCTTGCTGCGTCGTGCACGGTGCGCAGCTTGGTCCCCAGCGGGAAGGCCGCGCCGCCGCGCCCGAGTAGTCCGGAAAGGTCGACCTGCTCGAGCAGTGCGCCGGGGTCAGCAAGTGGCACATAGCCACCGGCCTGCACATAGTCGGCGAGCTCCTCGGCTTTCGCGTGGGCGGGCCGAAGGAGTCGCGGCGCGCACTCGGGCCACGCGGCGACCGTGAGATCGGTTGCGGTGGGGGTCATGGGGCCTCCCCGCTGGATAGGCTGACGGCCATGAGGACTGCTGTGGTTCGCGTCGGGGTAGACCTGGCCGGCGAACTCACGCCTGCACAGTTAACCGCTGGCATGGCACGCCTTCGTGAGTCGGCTGACGCGGCCGGCGTCGCGGTCGTGGAAAACAATCTCGCCGGCTTGCCGCCACAGCGACGCGAGGTGGAGTTGTTGATCGCGGGTGACGACGCCGCTGAACTCGAGGGGATGGCGGCGAGCCTGTGCGCCAACGCGTTCGGCACGACACCGGTACCCGGCGTGCTGACCTTCATTAGTCGGGGCACCGACGACGACGCGCACGGCGTGCTGTCCGGATTTGGGCTCATTGGTGATGTCGAACGCGTCCCGGGCGAGGACGGCTGGGATGTGGTCAACGTGACGTTGCGTAAGTCCGACCTCGAACGTGTTCCGGAGAGCCGTGTGCACACTGCGCTCGAAGCGTCGCTCAACTGCGAAGTGCATATCCGCACAGTGTGAGAGGCCGACTTCGGCGCGATTGTGCGGTTTCCTACGCGACCCGCCGGCGAGGGCGTATCAATCCGCACATCCCCAGCTTGCGCGGGGGCCCACGCGACGGTGGGTGTCCCTCGTCCGCCCATCAGCCGTCCAGGAACTTCAGGATCGCGGGCGCGGCCTGCACCCACGTATCGAACAGGCAGAAATTCTTTCCGCCGCTGGCGGCGAACCTCTCACCCGCGCGTTCCCAGGCGTCTTCCGGCCATGGCGGGTCGATCAGCTTGGAGCCTTTGATAAGGCAGCTCACCTCCAGCGAGGTGCGCTTGGGATGGTCCCAGTCGTTCTCGCCACCACGGATGATCAACGTTGGAACCGTGATGTTGTCGAACATCTCGTCCTCGACGCCGGGGATGGTCTGGCCCGGCTTCGGTACGAACGCATTGAGCCAGCGCAACATCACCTTGAGGAACTCGTCGACATCCAGCGCACGGAAGCGCGCCTCGTTGTCCGGGTTCTCGGCGATGCGTTCCTTCCACTCGCCGACATGCACGAGGCCGTCGATCCCCGCGCCTCTGGCGGCCAGTATGCTCGGCACCACGTAGTGCCCGCCGAGCACGAATGAGCCGTAGACGCCGCCGACGATGTTCCACACCACCAGTTTTCGCACGATTTCGGGGTACAACATCGTGGTCAACATCGAATCGCGCGCGCCGCCCGAACCGCCGGCGATGATGCACGGCCCGATGTCTAGTCCGGTGATCAAGGCGTGCAGAGTCTCGGCGCGCATATGGGATTCGCTCTTGCCATAGAACTGCACGTCCGACTTGCCGCAGTTCGGTCGGTCCCAGAGCAGGACGCGGTAGCCGCCCTCGGCCAACGCCTGCGCCAGCGGCCGTAGGCCCGGAATGTCTTTACTGAAGCGGCCCCCAGGCGTCAGGGCGATGAATTCGCCCTCGGTGCCCAGGGTTTCATAGACGACGCGGCCGCCGTTGTACTCGAAGGTCTTCTCGCCTTGCGTGAGCTTGAGGCCCGACGATTCTTTAGAGGTCATGCCTGCACCATCACATCGTTGCCGACGACCCGGACGGGATAGGTCCGGATACTCCACTCGGGCTTGACCGCCGTGGTGCCGGTCGCCAATTCGAAACCCCATTGGTGCCACGGGCAGTAGATGTACTCGAGGTCGCGCACCATAACCGCGTCACCCGGAACGTCGTTGTCGACGACGGTGCGGCCGCGCGGACGCCCCGAACACAGCGGACCACCCTCGTGCGGGCAGTAGTTCGCTATCGCGTAGAACGTTCCGTTGACGTTGTAGACGCCGACCCCGTGCCGGCCGATCGGGACGAGTTTGTGCTTGCCCGGCGGAATCTCGTCGACTGTGGCGACGACGTGTTCGCGCCCCTGCGCCAATCTTTTTGGGCCAGCCGGGGGCGTCTTCTGTTCTTCACTCAACTCAGAACACCCGTACCTGGCCCTCGAGGGCCGGAACAGTCTCTGGCAGGTGATACGTCGCGATGCCGTTGCGGAACATCACCGCCTCGCGGGCGTGCTCGGGCAGGTGCTTGACCAGCCAGCGCGGGTCGTCGAACGTCCAGTGGGGGTAGTCGCTGCTGAACAGCAGGATCTTTTCGCACTCCATCCACTCGAACGCGCGGCTCAACTCCGTCTTGTCCTCCGGGTAGTCCAGCGGTTGGGTGGTGAACTTGATGTGGTCCTTGACGTATTCCGATGGCTTGCGCTTGATGTCCATCCACGACTTGCGGGCTTCGTAGATGGCGTCCATCCGCCACATCAGCGGCAAGATCCACGTGAATGCATGCTCCACCAACACGATTCGCAGTGTCGGGAACCGGTCGAAGAGGCCGTCGAAGATCATGCTCATGACCTGATTCGCGGCCAGCAGCGAGTACGTGACCATGAAATCGTGGTTGTAACTGGGGAACCCGACCGGCGGGATCGGCAGTTCCTCGTGGTGGCTACGCGAAAGGTGGCAGCTTACGGTGATGTCATTCCTGGTGGCGGCCTCCCAGATCGGGTCGTACTTGGGGTCGCCCCACGGCGGCCGCGGCTCGGCCTTGATCAGGACTTGCCCCATATAGGGATGTCCGGCCCACTTGTCGATCTCGCGGGCGGCGTCCTCTGGGGCCTCGATCGCGACGCAGACGGAACCGCGCCAGCGCTCATGCCAGTTGTTGTGGCTGTCCAGCCAGTGATTGGCCTGCCAGTCGTTCAGCGCACAGTTCATCGCGTGGTTGACCTCGGGAAAGCGCGCCGGATAGGCGGCCGGCTCGAGGATGGCGATATCGGCGCCGGCCTCCATGATCAGCTGCTTGAAGGCCAGGTCGGGGTCGCTGCCCGCGAAATTGCCATCCGAAGGGAACGTGTCCAGCCGCATCGCGTACGCGTGCGCGTAGTCCGGTGCGTCGTAATAGATCTGATCGCCGACCCGGCGCGTCAGGAAATACTTGCTGCGCCACGGCTCGGGGATGTACGGCGTCAGTTCGCCGGCCCTGGGCGTCGGATGCATATCGGAGTCGACGCAGCGGACGGCAATGCGCTCCGCGGCGGGCTTTCGCTCTGACACTGTGACGGTCATGGTGGCCTCCTATAGTGCGAAGTCTTCTCTTACTGTGCGCTGACGCCGGCCCCGACGTCTATGCCGTACAGCTCCGCGGCGTTGCGCCAGCAGAGCTTGTCGCGTTGTTCCGGCGAGTACGAGGAGGGCACCTTCAGCTCGTTGAGCTGCCAGTGCGGATAACTTGACCCGTACATCACCATGTCGTCCTTGCCCGTGAAGTCGAGCCATTCGCCCGCGAATTCGACGTCGCCGGGGCCGTCCATCACGCCCTGAATGAAGTAGGTGTGACCCGGTAGGTAGTCACTGGGCATCTTGGGCGCCCACGGAGTCTGCTCGAGGTGGGGGCGACCGAAGCAGTCCATCCGCCACATGAACGGCGTCAGCATGTCGCCGGCTCCGTCGGCCCAGACGAACTTCAGCGTGGGCAGTTTCTCGAACACCCCTTCGACGATCAGGTTCATGAGGTGATACAGAAAGTTCAGCGCCATGAAGCTGACGTAGTGCTCGTAGGTCCGCGGCACACCGTTCGGCGTCGGCGCGAACGAGACGCCGGCACCGACCTCGATGTGCACCGCGACCGGAAGATTCGCCTCGGCGGCGGCCTCCCACAACGGCCAGAACTGGGGCTTGCCGTAGAGCTCCCGCGACTGCAGCGGCACCCCGATCTGGACTACGCGCGGGTGGTCGGCGTACTTGGCGATTTCGCGCAGCGCCCCGGTGATGTCGTCGGGATTGACCCGGATGGTGCCGCGGAACCGGTCGGCGTAGGAGTTGTCCTCGAGCCAGCGCGACACCATGAGCTCGTTGTGCGCGGCGGCGATCGCGGTGCCGAGGTGACGGTCGGGCATGTTGCCCCGCGTCATCGGGTGCAGGATCGCGATGTCGACGCCGCGTTCTTCGAAGAGCTGCCGGCCGACGAACTCGGGGTCCGATCCGGGATAGCTGCGTTCGCGTTCGGTGTTGGGCGCGTACTCGCCGCCGGGGGCGCCGTACCAGTCCATCTCGTAGTCCGGAAATCCGCGGCTCTTGAACGGCTCGCGCATAAAGCCGCGCAGATCCTTGTTCGACTTGCTGAAGATGTGCACGCTGGCGTCGATCACAGGGGTCTTACCGAGCTGGCTCTCCTCGGGAAGTGTGTTCACTCAGGGCCTCCGATGTCCATCCGGGTGGCCGGAACGCACGAAGGGCTATGACATGCGCCGGCACCGGACATACAGCCATAGTAAAGCCTTGTTCTTCAAAGGCAAGAATCTTGTTCTCCAGCGGAACGCTTACTTCTTCGCAGGTCAGGGTGTGCGCTGGTCAGTCGCTCGGCGCTCGGTTCGTGAAACGAGGTAGTCGAATCAAGAGAACGGTTACAGCATCTAACGAGAATGCTATTCTCGTTGCCAACCCATGACGAGGTCTTCGGGAGGCCACACGTGTTACTGGAATTCGACGCCGATCAGCGGCTGTGGCAGGAGACCGTGCGGGACGCGGTCACCAAGGCTTGCCCGGCGTCGCTCATTCGCGGAATCGCCGAGAACGGCGAAGACCCCATGCCGCTGTGGAAGACCTACGTCGACGCGGGCTGGACGGAGCTCAACGATCCGGAGAACGCGGTCGAACTCGCGATCGTGGCCGAGGAATTGGGCCGCGCCACCGATCCGACCCCGTTTCTGGCGACATTGACTCAGTTCGCGCCCCTCGCTGGTGACCGGTTCGATCCGCAGCTGGCCGGCACCGCTGTGTACAGCGGGGTGACCGCGCATCGCGACGCCCAGGGCTGGGTCCTGAACGGCACGGCGCATCACGTACTCGACGGTGACCGCGCGGAGAGGCTCGCGGTGGTCACTGAGGCCGGGGTCTTCCTCGTCGACGCCGGTGAGGCCGCCACCCGGCGCAGCGACGTCTTCGATCCGGTCCTGCACGTCGCGGAGGTCACCTTCGCCGGTACACACGTACCCGACACCGACCGCGTCCGGGTCGACGTCGAAAAGGCCCGGCACGTGGCTCTCACCGGCATGGCCATCACGACGGTCGGCGCCTGCCAACGCATCCTCGATCTGGTGCTCGAGCACGTGAAGCAGCGTCAGCAGTTCGGTGTGGCGATCGGAACCTTTCAGGCCGTGCAGCATAAGGCTGTCGACATGCACGTCGCGACCGAGCGTGCCCGCGCGCTGTCCTACTTCGCCGCCTTGACCATCGCAGCCGACGACCCTCGCCGCCGCCTTGCCGCGGCAATGGCCAAGGCATCCGCGGGAGAGGCGCAGGCATTGGTGTTTCGCCATGGATTGCAGCTGTTCGGCGCCATGGGATTTACGTGGGAGAACGATCTGCAATTCGCGCTGAAGCGAGCCAAGGCCGGTGAACTTCTGCTGGGTGGGGCTGCCGAGCATCGCGCCGTGATCGCCGCGGAATACAGGAGCTTCTAGTGCAATTGACCTTCGATTCCGATGTCGAGGAGTTCCGCGCCGAGTTCGCGGCGTTCCTCGACGAGCACCTGCCCTCAGAGAGTGAGACCCAGGAGCGACCGAAGTCGGTGTCACACATGCCCCAATGGGCGCGTGACTGGCAGCGGCTGTTGTTCGACAACGGCTGGTTGCTGCCCTCCCAGCCGCCGGAGTTCGGTGGCCGCAACGCAACAGTGTTGCAACAGTTCGTGCACCTCGACGAATTGTGCCGCCGGCGGATCTACCACAGCTTCAACCCGCAGGGCGTGAACATCGTTGCGGCGTCGTTGATCTCCTTCGGTTCCGATGAGCAGAAGCACCGTTGGGCGGTACCGGTGTTGCGCGGCGAGATGACGGCCTCCCTCGGGATGAGCGAGCCGAGCGCGGGGTCCGACCTGGCATCGCTGCGCACCCGGGCAGTCGCCGAGGGCGACCACTTCGTGGTCAACGGTCAGAAGGTCTGGACGTCCGGCGCACACGACGCCGACTTCCTGTTGACGTTCGTGCGCACTGATCCCGACGCCCCCAAACACAAGGGCATCAGCGTGCTGATCATCCCGACCGACACTCCCGGCGTGGTGTGCCGGCCCTTCGCCGACATGACCGGTGAGGACAACCTTGACTTCAACGAGGTGTTCTTCACCGATGCAAAGGTGCCGGCCGAAAACCTCGTCGGCCCGCTGAACGGTGGCTGGGCCGTCGCCAACGGCTCCCTCGGCCACGAACGCACCATGATGTGGCTGGGCTTCGCCGACCGGATCGACAACATGATCGCCGATTTCCGGCCCCGCACCGAGCTGGAGCGCGACCAGTACGCGACGACGATCATGGACTATCAGGCGCTGCGTGCCATGGGTTCGGCGGCGTTGGCCCGCGCCGCGCGCGGCGAGATGGACACCGCGTCGGTCTCAGTGCTCAAGCTTTTCGGTTCCGAGGCCGAACGTCAGGCATTCGAGAACGCGTTGACCGCGGCGGGAGCCGAAGGTCTCACCCACCCGTCGACCACGGGTCCTTACGAACACATGAACCTCGACCACTACTTCGTCAGCTGGTTCGAGCGCTACGCGCGCAGCTTCGGCGGCACCATCGCGGGCGGCACGTCCGAGATCCAGCGCAACATCATCGCGCAGCAGGTGCTCGGTCTGCCGCGGCGCTGATACCGGTGACCGAGTTCGCTCCCACCCGAACCCACCCGGCGACGCTGCTCATCGACCGGCCGCACGTGGGCGTTGTGCTGCTGCAACTGAATCGGCCCAAACAGCTCAACGCGATCAACGAGGCGATGCGCGATGAGTTGATCGCGACGCTCGCCGCGATCGGCTCCGACGCGTCGGTCCATGCCGTCGTGATCACCGGTCAGGGGCGCGGATTCTGTTCGGGGATCGACGTCCGTAACTTCTCGCCGCATGCACTTGAGGCCTCCGATCCCGCGATCGACCGGCTGCGGTTCCAGGAAGCGATGGCCGCTCTGCCACAGGCGATCTGGAATCTGCCCCAGCCCGTCATCGCGGCGGTGAACGGCCCGTGCGTGGGCGCGGGCTTCGCGCTGTGCCTGTCGTCGGACATCCGGATCTGCTCGACGTCCGCGACCTTCGGCAACGGTGCGATCCTGCTCGGGTTGTCCGGTGCCGAAATGGGCATGAGCTACCACCTGCCCCGAATCGTCGGCACCAGCGTCGCCGCCGACTGGATGATGACCGGCCGGACGGTGACGGCGGCCGAAGCCGACCGACGCGGCCTGGTCAGCCAGGTGGTCGAGCCGGACGGGTTGATGCCGCGCGCACTCGAAATCGCCCGTGCCGTTGCCGAACTCCCGCCCTTCGGCACGCAGTTGACGAAACGCGCGCTGCAGGTCAACACCGACGCGACGGGTCTCGGCGCGGCACTGGAGCTCGAGAATCGCAACCAGGTGCTCAGCCACGCCACCGACGAAGCCGAGGCGCGGCGGCGACCGAAGTGATCACGGTACAGAAGGGCGGTACTGAATAGTGGCGTGGGACTTCTCCACCGACCCCGAATGGACGGAGCAACTGGCCTGGGTAGAGCAGTTCGTCCGCGAGGAATGCGAGCCCATCGACTACGTGGTCAAGGAGTCGCACGACCTCAACGACCCCGTGCGCCAGGCGCTGATCCCGCCGCTGCAGGAGATCGTCAAAGAGCGCGGTCTGTGGGCCACCCACCTCGGCCCTCATCTCGGCGGACCCGGCTACGGACAGGTGAAACTCGCGCTGCTCAACGAGATTCTCGGGCGATCGGAATGCGCACCGATAGTGTTCGGATCCCAGGCGCCCGACTCGGGCAACAGTGAGATCCTCGCGCACTACGGCACTCCGGAACTCAAGGAACGGTATCTCGAACCGCTGTTGGACAACCGGATCGTGTCGTGCTTCTCGATGACCGAACCGCAGGGCGGTGCCGACCCCAAGGTGTTCACCACGGCGGCAGTGCAAGACGGCGATCACTGGGTGATCAATGGCGAGAAGTGGTACTCCTCGTTCGCATCGATGGCGTCGTTCATCATCGTGATGGCGATGACCGATCCCGACGCGCCGCCTTACCAACGCTATTCGATGTTCGTCGTGCCCGGAGACGCGCCCGGCATCAACGTGCTGCGCGACGTCGGCCTCGGCTACCAGCCGCCAGGCGGCGGACGGGAAGGCTACGTGCGGTACGAGAACGTCCGGGTACCCGCCGACCACATGCTCGGTCCTCGCGGCGGTGCGTTCGTGGTGGCGCAGACCCGGCTGGGCGGCGGCCGCATCCACCACGCCATGCGCACCGTCGGACTCGTGCGGCGGATCTTCGACATGCTCACCGAGCGGGCCGTCTCGCGCTACACGCAGGGAGAGCTGCTCGCCAACAAACAGATGGTGCAGGAGATGATCGCCGACTCGTGGATGGAAATCGAGGCCTACCGACTGCTGACGCTCCAAACCGCCTGGAAAATCGACAAATACAACGACTACAAGGCGGTACGCGGCGATATCTCGGCGGTGAAGGCGATGATGCAGAAGGTGCTGCATGACGTCTCGGCACGCGCCCTGCAACTGCACGGATCGCTCGGCACCTCCCATGAGATGCCGTTCGTGCAGTACATGACGGAGTCGTTCGTGCTCGGGCTGGCCGACGGGCCGACCGAGGTGCACAAGGTGACACTGGCGCGGCTGTTACTCAAGGACGTCAAGCCTGCGCCTGACACGTTCCCGTCCGAGCACCTGCTGCGGCTGCGGGAAGCCGCGGAAGCGAAGTTCGCCGACAAGCTCGCAGGCATTGCGGGTACCTAGGAGGCCACGATGACGTGTGACGGCAAGGTGGCCCTGGTCACCGGCACCAGCCGCGGGTTGGGCAAGGCCATCGCGAAGCGTCTGGCAGCAGAGGGCGCCACCGTCGCCCTCACCGCACGCACCGCCGAACCCGACCCGAGATATCAAGGCTCTTTGAGTCAGACGCTGGCGGAGATCGAACATTCGGGCGGCTCGGCGATCGCCGTCGCCGCCGACCTCTCCAAACCCGAGGACCGCGATCGGCTGTTCAACGAAGTCGTGGAGAAGGTCGGCGCTCCCGACATTCTGGTCAACAACGCGGCCGTCACGTTCCTGCGGCCACTCGATGACTTCCCCGACCGTCGCGTGCGTCTGATGATGGAGATGCACGTGCTTGCCCCGCTGCACCTCACCCAAATGGCCATCCCCGCGATGCGCGAGCGGAAGCGGGGCTGGGTCCTGAACGTGACATCCGTTGGCGGCGATCTGCCTGACGGCCCGCCGTTCTCCGCGTTCGATCGCGAGGCGGGTTTCGGCATCTACGCCACGATGAAGGCGGCGCTCAACCGGTTGACGAAAAGCCTTGCGGCCGAGCTGTACGACGACGGTATCGCCGTGAATGCCGCGGCGCCGTCCAACCCCGTCGCCACCGAGGGCGCGGGTGCACTCGACCTCGCCAAGACCGACACCGAAGACATCGAGCTCATCACACAGACGGCCTTCGTGTTGTGCACGGGCGACCCGAAAACGCTGACCGGCCGTATCGCCCACACGCAGCCGTTCCTGCGTGAGGTCGGCTGGCTGTGAAGGTCCAGCCCGCTGCGTACCTTCGGACCACGCTTCCGCTGGATCTCTCGGTGCTGACGCAGCTCGACAGCGGTCGTTATCACTCGATCTGGCTGCCTGATCACATGGTCAGCTTCTGGCCCGACTCGATCTGGACTCCTGAATTCACCGATCTGGCAACGGTTTCTCCGTCACCGCACCGCCACCTCGACGCCATGGCGGTGGCTGCGGCGGCGGCAGTGCTGACCGAGAACGTACCGCTGGTCACCAGCGTGATCGATACCGTGCGCCGTCATCCGGCACTGCTTGCACAGAGCGCGCTCACCATCGACCATCTCGCCAAGGGCCGTTTCGTGCTTGGCCTGGGCAGCGGAGAGACCGAGAACACCGTGCCCTACGGTTTCGACTTCGCCAAACCGGTCAGCCGATTCGAAGAGGCGCTGCACGTCATCCGGCTGCTCTGGGACAGCGATGGCCCGGTCGATTTCGACGGACAGTTCTACCACCTGCGCCATGCCCGCCTCGACACCGAGCCGTACCAGGGTGCCACCCCGCAGATCTGGATCGGGGCAAGCGGGCCGCGAACCTTGGAGATCGTCGGCCGCTACGCCGACGGGTGGTGGCCCACCGGTGCCTGGGATCCCGACGACTACGCCCAAAAGCTCGCCACCGTAAGGGCTTCGGCGGAGCGGGCCGGGCGCGATCCGATGTCCATCACGCCGTGCTACATCCAGGTCTGCCTGATCGGCCGCGACGACGCCGCTCTCGACCAGATTCTGGACGCGCCGCTCGTCAAGGCGTTTCTTCTGCAGGTGTCCGCTGAACTCCTGCGCAGCCTCGGCTTCGACCATCCGATGGGGGAGCACTGGCGCGGCTACCAGGACATCGACCCCGCGACACTGACCCGCGAACGCGTCGTCGAGTTTCTCGACCGAGTCGAGCCCGAATCGATTCTCGCCGTCGTCCCCCACGGCACACCGAAGCAGGTGGCACAGGAGGTAAAGAAGTATGTCGACGCCGGTCTTCGCGTGCCCAAGATCCTGGATTATGGCGGTATGGCCGGACTCTCGTACTCCGCCGCGTCCGCGGAGAACGTCCGCGACGTCGAGGACGAACTGATGCGCATGTGCGGAGATGTCCGGTGAGCGGCGCGCTCGACGCGACGGAGATGCTGAGCCGCGCGCAGGAGAGCACCGGCCTGACGGATTACGGCGATGACACACTGCCGCAGCGATTCGCCACAGCCGTCGAACTTCTCAACGGCATCGGCTTGGACGCCGAGGGTAGGGCGCGGGCCGAGGACGTATGCCAGTGGCTGCTCACCTCGCGACTGGAATTCTTCGAGGACCGAAACCGCTACCCCATCGCCGACGAAGTGATCGAGCGGCCCATGTTCGTGACCGGTGAACCGCGCTCGGGCACCACCCTGATGCACGCCCTGATGTCGGTGGATCCCGACGCGCGAGCGCTCCGGTTCTGGGAGGTGATGTATCCCTCCCCGCCACCAGGACTCGCCGGCGATGACGACCCTCGCCGGGCGCGCGCCGACGCCGACTGGCGCGAGATCAACGCACAGATGCCGAAATGGCTGCACAGCCATCCCTACAACGACATGCTCGGCGACGGTCTGCCCGAGGACGAACGCACCTGGGCCTTCGACTTCCGCGTGATGACACCGACCGCGTGGTGGCGGGTTCCGATGCAGACGGTGGTCGGTGGTCTGCCCACCGACGACGCCGCGCAATACCGCATCCACAAGGCGATGCTGCAACAGTTCCAGTACGGGCGCCCGTGCAAGCAGTGGGTCCTCAAGGGATTCCACGGCTTTCGTTTGCGGGAGTTCTTCAACTGCTATCCGGATGCGACCCTGCTATGGCTGCACCGAGACCCCGTGCAGGTCGCCGCGTCGCGCACGATGATGATGGCCGACATCCTCGAAGGCATCGTCGGCCCGATCGACCTACAACAGGCGGCGAAAATGCATCTCGAGTTGACGCGGGCAAGCATCGCCAACACCATGACCAACCCGCTCACCGACGATCCCCGGATCCTGCACGTGCGCTACACCGACTTTCTCGCTGACCCCGTCGGCACCGTCGGTCGCTACTACGAATTCCGCGGCCAGACCGTGAGCGCCGAAGCCCGCACGGAGATGCGCGCCTACCTGGAGAACAACCCGGGCGACCGGCACGGGAAGTTCCGCTATTCGACCCAACTCCTCACCGACATAGGTGAGGATCTCGAGGCATTGCACGAAGAATTCCGGCCTTTCCGTGATCGATTCGGTGTCGCCATCGAACAGCGGAGATGAGCGTGCACAGTCGGCTCTCGGTGCACAGTGTGACCTTTCTCGGCACACCGCTCGCCGAGCAACATTCGATGTGGGCCGCACTCGGACTCACCCGGCTGAGCCTGATCGATTCCCAGCTGGGTGAACCCGGTCTGGTGCCGCTCATCGAGCAACACGGCTACTCGGTCGACACCGTGTATCACCTGTTCGAGTCCGCCGATGGGCTGTCCCGCGTCATCGAGACCGCCGCCGCTCTCGGAACTCGCGTGGTGTACATGCTGACGGGTGGTCGCGGTGAATTGAACTGGGGCCAGGCCGCCGAACGCTTCTGCGCGCAGGTCGCTCCGTGCCTGCGGGAGGCAGAGCAGGCCGGCGTGGCACTCGCCATCGAAAACGCATCCGCTCTCTACGCAGACATCCACATCGCGCACACCTTGCGCGACACGATCACACTTGCCGAGATGGCGGGCGTCGGTGTCTGTATCGACTTGTTTCACTGTTGGGCCGAGGCCGATCTGGCTGATCTCGTCGAACGGGCGTTGCCGCGGACGCTGCAAATTCAGCTCAGCGACTACGTCCTCGGTGACCGGGCACTACCGGCCCGCGCCGTCCCGGGGGACGGCACGATCCCGATCGAGCCGTTCATCCGGCAGGTACTCGTCGGCGGCTACAGCCATGGCTTCGACTTGGAGTTGATCGGCCCGCGAATCGAGGTTGAGGGCCGTTTCGAGGCAGTACGTCGCGGGTGCGAAGCGGTATCGACAATGCTGAAGCGACTGGACGCGTAGGGGATAGCGATGGCGCTTGGAGACGGTTCTGATGACGCCGCGCTGCACGCCGCGTGGATCGACTTCTGCGACCGTCTCAAGGTCGCCGGCGAACGCGTCTTCAAGGAACTGAACCCGACCTCGGGTCTGCAACGGGCCGACGGCTTCCGGTTCCTGACTCAGAACCTCGGCCAGGCATTCGATCTGGGACTGGAGACCAGGGACACTCGCTATCCGGCGATTCACACGTTCTGCAACCCGACGCGCAAACTCGGCGGCGACTGCGCCGACTTCGTTTATCAGCAGGCATGGATCGACGGCGAGTCGACGTATCGCGTCGTCGGGAATCGTGGCACCGCACGTTTTCTCAACGTCACGGTGCAGGGACCGCGATCCGACGGTCCGGGCGTCCTGCATGAACCGTTCGGCGACGTGCCGGAGGCGAACCTGTTCGGCCACCAGCTCACGTCCGCCGACGACGGCAGCTTCGAGGTCTGGGTCGGCGGCCAGCAACGCGGAACGAACTGGTTACCCACCACAGCGGGTTCCCGAAAGCTGTTCATCCGCCAGGGTTTCGATTCCTGGGATGAGCGGCCTGCACGCCTACAAATCGAACGGGTCGGCATGGATACCCCCAAACCGCCACCGACTCCGGGGTCGATGATCGACGCGATGGGCTGGGCGGGTGACTTCGTCACCGGCCTGATGGACGACTGGCCGGAGTTCCCGTTCCGCTACGGCGGGGTGGACGCTGCCAATCCCAACCGCTTCCCGGCCGCCGGCGCGACCGACGCCGATGCGAAACGCGGTCGCGCCGCGACCAATATGCACTGGGTACTGGCCGCCGACGAGGCACTCATCATCGAGTTCGAGGCGCATGACGGCCTGTGGATGTTCACCAATATGGGCGTCTTCTTCAACAGCATGGACTACCTCTACCGGCCGGTGAGCTACACACCGAGCCGGACCAAGGTCGATAGCGATGGCACGGTGCGACTGATCCTGGCCCACGATGACCCGGGATTCCACAACTGGATCGACACCCAGGGATTCGAGCGCGGCAACGTCACCTATCGGCACATGTTGGAGGGTCAGCCGGCAGAGCTTCGTACCCGGGTCGTCAAGCGCGAAGACCTACCAGGCGCGCTGCCTCCGGATACCGCAACGGTCAGCGCCGCCGAACGCGTCGCGCAGATGTGGGCCCGTTTCAACGGGATTCGGCAGCGCTACGACCTGTGACAGGTACAGATGTTATCTGGGCATCTTGGTTTTCGATCTTCGCCGGTAGGTCGGCGGCCTTCCAAGTGACGCGGTCCGCGACCGAACGCGACAACGCCGATGATCACACGTTCGCGCAACCGCTAGGCCGACGGCGATGGCGCGAGCCGTAACGGCACACGGAGTTATCTACCGGTTCACGACAAGCACTTCGCTAGGGCTGTGCCTCGAAGGTAGGACCGATCATCCGCGTAACGATTTCACGTTCGACTGTCGGATTTTCTACTGGCCAATACAGCAGCGCTAGCGTGGCGCGAACTAACCACTGCGCAGCTACTGGGTCCCTACGACCAATCATGTGTTCAGCCAGATCGGCGACGAGCGGTGAATTGGTTAACCATCCGCTGTTATGACCAGCACGAATAGTGCCCAGTGCAAGGGAACTGAGTGGTTCTGCGCGGATGCGATCCAACGCGACAACGATAGCGGTCACGACCCGTTCGGGTCCCGCGAGTTCGGCGATTGCGTTCTCTACTTGCTCGACAATGCGTTCGGACATCTGACGCATTACGCCCTGGATGATCGCCGCCCTGCCGCCTACGTTCCGATATACGGTTGCGGGCGAACAGTGCACCTTCGATGCCAAGGCGTCAATCGTCAGCCCCTCAAAGCCATGCTGGACTACCAATTCAGCGGCCGCAGCATAGATTCGTTCGGCGGCTTTGGTGTGACGGTCTGCCCCGACTAGCCAATCCTGTCGTGTCACCGTGCGTCACTCCTTTCGAAGATGCGTCTGGGCTCCCTGCATTATCTCCGCGGAAACTGTGGTCGCGAGAGGGTGGGGCTTCGTTCTCGGTCACGTACTCGGCCGATAGCTCATCGAAGAACAAGCTCGTTTCGCCGGCATCTCCGCAACGATGTTCGAAGAAGAGATTCTCGAGCGTCCTTCGGCACGAGCCTGCCTCATGGGTCGCACAGTGGCCGCAAGCTTGACTCAGCCGGAATGTAGCCAGACTGGCAACCTCGTGGGGCCGCGCAGTGAGCTGTTGGTCGACCACGTTGCTGCGCCTGCGGTAATTCGGGTGACGCGGGTGACGAGCTCGCGGAGCACAGCCTGGGCTTCCATGCGCGCAAGGGGAGCGCCGACACACATATGTGCACCGTGTCCGAAGCCGATGTGCATGCGAGGATCTCGATCTGCTCGGAACGTATCAGGATCCTCGAAAATCAAAGGGTCCCGATTGGCCGCACCAAAGGACAGCAGCAAGCGTGCGCCCGCAGGGATCGTCACATTCCCCACTTGGTAGGCGGCTCGCGTGTACCGATACAGATTCTGGATGGGGCTGGAGAATCGAAGTTGTTCTTCCACGGCCATCGGGATGAGATCAGGGTTTGCGCGGATCATGTCGTACTGATCGGGGTTGCGGGCCAACGTATCCAACATCCCGCCGAGCAGATTTGTGGTCGTCTCGTTGCCGGCGATCAATAGCAAGAGGGCGATATAAAACAACTGGTCGTCGTCCAGATTGCCGTCGGTGTTGTGCCGCAGGAGTTGCCCGAGCACCGTCTGGGAATCTTTGAGCTCACCCGCGGCCAGATGACGCAGGAAGTAACGACGCAAAGCGATCACCGCCCGCATCGACGCGGCGGTCTCAACGAGGCTTCGTGGGGTCGGCGAGAAGTCCATGACGCGGACGCTTTTCTCTGACCATCGTCGGAAATCGGGGACATCGCTCTCGGGTACGCCGAGGATGGACGCGATTAGCCGCATGGGCATGGGTATCGCCAGCCTCTGGACTGCATCGCATCCCGGGTTGGCGATGAGGTCAGACACCAACTCATGGGCCAGGTTGTCGTTGATCTCCTGCCAGCCTTCCAGAGCTCCGCGCGTAAACCCGGGCTGAACCTGCTTGCGCAATTCAGCGTGCCGGTCGCCATCAGTGAGCACTACCAGATCGGCTGCCATTCGGACCCTGGTCACACCCAAGGCGCTTGTAACCTGGTCGGTGTTCCGGAGGGCGGCTCGCACGTCGTTGAGTTGGTTGAGTATCCATGTCGCGCGTTTAGGGTTGTAGTGCACCCGTCCTTGGCGATGGAGTGCTCGGTACGCCTCGTGGGGCTGCGCCGCGGTTACAGGGTTCAACGGGTCGTAGTCGGTGTTAATCGCACCGGTCCAGCCGTCGCAACCGCGCCAACGCGTGCGAAGCGCGCCGACAAGATTCATCTGCACCGCGCTTGCGAGCGGCTTGAGCAAGGTGCCGCCAGAGCCGGTCTTCGAACTCACGACCACGATCGCTTTCGCGCCGCGGTGAACAACGGGACCGCGCCTGTCCGAGGCGAGTCGTATCGAGCTCGGGGATCGCAGAAAACTTTTTGCGACAGCGTATGCGCCTCCCTCTGGGTTGGAGAATCGTGGGCGACCAATCGGTCATGCGGTGTGGTGGCCCATTTCGCATGCATTACTTCAGACTGGAGGCTGACACGCGGGGAGGTCAACGGCGCGACTTGAAGTTGAATGACTGCTGTGCGCTAGATACGGCTTGCTTTTCGCACTTGCCTTACCTGACCGGCGCGTACATCGAGAGCATCGACCGCATAATTCTCACGTTGATAACACTTCCTGTAGCAGTCAGGTATCCGTGGCGTTCCTACTTGCCATGTAAACCGGCTAGCCGACCCATCGCCCTAGACGCAGCGCAGAATTGCTTCTCTCATGGCGAGATTTCGGTGCCGATTGGCCTCGCGGATCAATGCTGGTGACGCAGCCGAACGGCATGTGAAATGCGGCAGATCTTCCGTGAATAGCGGGCGATGCGATTTCAACTTCGCCGTAGCTCGTTGACGCGCTTCGATCCGGTCGCCAAGCTCAGTCAAGTGGTGAAACTTCAGCGGTCTCGGCAGACGGGACGGCCTCTACGCACGTCCTCGCGCTGGGCAATGCCGGACGTGGGATCGTGGCTTTTGTAATAACGCAGCGGTGTTGTAACGACGCCAGCTGCGTATCGGTGTGCCCGGTTGACTGTATTCGTCCGCATCCCGACGACCCCGACTTCGGCGACGCCGAGATGCTGCACATTGATCCGGATTCCTGCGTTGATTGCGGTGCATGCGTGCCGGTGTGCCCGACAAGCGCCATTCGCTACGAGGTTGACCTGCCTGAGCCGCTGAGCCGATTCAAAGATATCAACGCCGCGTACTTTGAGCGGTATCCCTTGAATGCAGACCCCGCCCGTCTGGATGTGCGCCAACTCTCGCCCAGCCGACTGGGGACCTTGAGGGTCGCGATCGTTGGCGTAGGTGCAGCTGCGTGTTATGCCGTCGAGGAACTGTTGGTACGAGCTGACGTCGAGGTAGACCTACTGGAGAGGTTGCCAACGCCGTTTGGACTCATCCGCGGCGGTGTGGCACCCGACCATTCCGAAACCAAAGATGTGGCGTTTACGTTCGAGCCCAAGTTTGTGACCGACGACGTGGCTATGTACCTCAACGTCGAGGTTGGAAACCACGTCACGCACGAGGAGCTGATGGCTCACCACCACGCCGTCATATACGCGGTCGGCGCATTCGAGGAGCGTCGCCTAGATATACCGGGTGAGGACTTGCCCGGCAGCCATCCCGCGTCCGAGTTCGTCGCCTGGTTCAACGGCCACCCTGATTACGCCGACATGACGTTCGACTTGTCCGGAGAGCGCGCGGTGGTCGTCGGAAACGGCAACGTCGCGTTGGACGTGGCGCGGATCCTGCTCCTGGATCCCGCCGAATTACAGAACACTGACATCTCAGACCACGCGCTGGAGGCGTTGCGGTGCAGCAACATCCGCGAAGTCGTGCTACTGGGGCGACGTGGGCCACTGCAGGCGGCCTACTCGTCTTCGGAGTTCTTGGCCTTCCATCACCTGCGCGGTGTGGACGTTGTGCTCGACAAGAGCGAGCTAGACCTCGACACGGCCAGCAGAGCCAAATTGCATGACCCCTTGCTAGCACCAGCGCTGGCGTTGAAGGTCAAGCTCGCAGAGGAGTTCGCGCATAAAAATGTAGAGCAGGAAAACAAGCGCGTCGTGTTCCGGTATTGCGTCTCTCCGCTCGAAATTCTCGGCAATGAACGCGTTGAGGGACTGCGGATCACCGCCAACGAGCTCGTCGAGATCGACGGCGCGATCAAGGCCGTGGCGACGGACCGAACCGAGGAGATCGACACATCTCTGGTTCTGCGCTCCGTGGGTTTTCGAGGCCGGCCGTTGCCCGGCCTGCCTTTCGACGAGAGGCGCGGAATCATCCCCAACGACCACGGCAGGGTGATAGACGAGGACGGTCAGCCGGTCGTCGGCGCTTATGTTGCCGGGTGGATCAAGCGTGGCGCTACCGGCACGATCGGTACCAACAAACATTGCGCCCACGAGACCGTCGACAGCATCATGCACGACTTTATGTCCGGCCGGCTGTCCCATCCCCGAGGTGATCGGCAATCGCTGCGCCGACTGCTCCTGTCGCGCCAGCCGGACCTGATCTCAGGTGCCGGTTGGCATGCCATCGACCAGGCCGAGCGCACCCGCGGCAAATCCGCGGGACGCCCTCGTGTCAAATTCACCGGGCGCGCCGAGATGCTCAACATCGCCAACAACGCCTGAACTCACGCGCTAGTCGGTCGCCCAGATCTGCCGAGCCCTTCCTTCAGTGCGAGTACGCATTCAAGAGCACTTGGCACTGGCGACCGAAGAAGGCACGCGACACCCCAGCCCTGCGGGCGACGATGTCGAATCCGTGGAAAGCGCCAGGGACGACCTCGATGTCACACGCCACGCCCGCCTCGTTTAGACGCCGGGCATACTCGATGTTCTCGTCGTGCAGTGGATCCAGAGTGCCGACTCCAATCCAGGCGGGTGGCAATCCGCGAAGATCAGCGTGCCGTGCGGGGACGGCGACGTCAGGTTCGGCGCCTCGCAAGTAGGCGCTCCATCCCAAACGGTTCGTTTCGGGGTTCCACATCCGAAAGTGGCGGTGTGAGATGTTCGGACGATCGCTCGACCTGTCATCGAGCATCGGGTACACGAGGAGTTGAAACAACGGTGCGAATTCGCCACGCTCGCGGGCCATTAGCGCCAGCGCCGCAGCGAGGCCCCCGCCGGCGCTCGCGCCGCCGATCGCGATCCGTGCCGGGTTGACCCCGGGCAAACGGGTCAACCACGCGAACGCTTCATAACAATCCTCGAGCGCGGCCGGGTAAGGGTGTTTGGGTGCGAGACGGTAGTCGACCGCTGCGACGAGAACTCCGAGCCGGTCTGCGAATCGGCGGCACAATCCATCGTCCTGGGCCGCCGATCCAATGACATAGCCGCCTCCGTGGATCCACAGAAGAACCGCGTCCGCACCGGTCGCTTGCGAGGGATGGTGCAGCCGCACGTTGATCCCGCTCGGCAGGGTCACCGCCTCGACGCCCTTGGGTGTGCGTCGCGCTTGCAGTCTCGTCAGCGCCCGAATGGGGGCCGCCGTAAAGCGATTGAATGCTCCACGTGGCAACAGGTATGCGATTCTGCGCAAATCAGGATGAAATTGCTGGTCCATCAGACTGTGAATTTGACGCCGGTGAGTTCCTCTGCAATCGACCACAGCCGCTTTTGGACGGCCGTATCGCGGGCTCTGGCGCTGGCAGTCACTTGTTTCGGATAGCCTTTGAGTTCGAATAGCCCACGCGGACCCCAGTACTGGCCGCCGCGTACCTCGGGAGCGGTGGCGGCGAGCAACTGAGGGAGCGCCCCCTTCGCCGGGTCCTGTCCCACTAGCGGACCAAACAGCCTCATCGCGGGTACGACGGGTTTCCACACATGGCGTATCAGCTCGGAGTCGGTGTAGCCAGGATGGGCGGCAACAGCGATGGTTGGCACCTGCGCAGCGGCCAGCCGTCGTTGCAGCTCGAAGCAGAACATCAGGTTGGCCAGTTTGGACTGCGCATAGGCAGCGCCGCGGCTGTAACGTCGTTCCCAGTGCAGGTCGTCGAAATGTATTGCACCGCCTAACTTATGGGCACTACTGCTAACGACGACAATTCTCGAGCCTCGTACGTCGATTAGGTTATGCAACAGGAGCCCGGTCAGCGCGAAGTGACCGAGGTAGTTGGTTCCGAACTGCAGTTCGAAGCCATCAGGTGTGACTTGTTTGGGCGGAATCATCACACCGGCGTTATTGATCAGAAGGTCGATGCGCGGGTATGCGTCCCGCAAAGTCGTAGCCGCAGCGCGCACCGACTCGAGGGACCCCAAGTCCAGTTTCTCAACGGTGAGATTGGCCTTCGGCGCAACCTTGAGGATACGTTCCCGGGCGATCTTGCCTTTGTCGATGTTGCGGACGGCAAGCACCACCGTCGCCCCACGCTGTGCCAATACTCGCGCGGTGTCGAATCCCAATCCGGTATTGGCGCCGGTAACGATCGCCACCCGCCCGGTCTGGTCTGGCGTATCAGCCTCGCTCCACTTTTTCATTGACACGAACTTCGCTCTCCTTCGTGAGCTCTGAGACAGATCTCTACGGCGTGCTACCAAGGTGGCGCGATCTGCTGTGAGGTCGATGCGCGTGACTGAAGCATCAAATGTGCCGCCCGGGTTTACGCGATGGCGCACCAGCGAGGGCGTCAACCACCCGCGGTGGGTTTCTCCTGGCATAGCGTTAGGTTGGGTGTCGAATGTAGGGAAGTCAACGCGATGCCACGAAGTCGAAGCGCTGTTTCGACTCTCCCTCGGACAGCGTCTCGCACCAGCATCGTCCGAGCTGCATGTCTGCCCGAGCTAGAGTGCGCACAACTCGCACGGTGAGAACGCCGATTCAGGCCAATCCTCTCTGAGTGACTGCCGCACGACTTCTGTTGCCCGCCGGGGGATGCCTTCGCGGGCACCTCGAGGTCGACCCAGCAGTAACTAGAGAGGCACCTTCGTGTGGGTCAACGCTCTACCGAACCTGCAGTATGGCTTCGGGTCTAGACCCGCAGAATCTCCCGGCCCCTGTCCGAGGGCAGGGATACCGAAATAACTAGAGGCGTTGCAGCTTGAACGTCCAGAACTGCTGTCCGGGCGGGCCGTTGAAGCAGCCGACGTCATAATTCGACGTGATGGTGCCCACCAACGTGTTTTCGTCCCATACGTACGTCTCGTGGGTGGGCATGGCGTAGCCGGGAAGGCACTGTAGACCGTCGGACACGTCGACCTTGAGCGTCCACTGGCCGTTGGCCAGGTAGGCATTTCCCTGATAGTAGTTGTAGAACTTCAGCCGCGGTGCCGCGCTGATATACCTGCAGTCGGGTGCCCCGGGGCCGCATCGCGCGACGAACCAGTACCACGATGCCCGTTGGTACCTGTTGGTTTGGAGATCGTAGTTTCCGTAATCCCAGAAGGCTTGGGCCGGCGGTGCGACCACCGTCGCCAGCGCCATGAGGACGGCGGCGGCCACCGCGGTCAGGACCTTGATGAGTTTCATCGCGTCCTCCCAATTCGTTCGCCGGTGCCTATCAAACCATCTCGTAGCAAATCTCGGTTCCGATCAGTCGATGACGACGGCGTCCTTGTGTTCGGTGATGGGCCGGGCCGGCTGCTGCTCGTCGCAGATGCGCTGAAGTTTTTCCAGTGTCTCGTCGAGTCCTGGACCAAGTGGCTTGCTCGGCGTGAACGTTGCGGGCAGATGCTTCATCCCCTGAATGACGCCGATGGTTTCGTAATGCTCGGTGCCCTCGGGGTCGCAGGCGTAGTCGGGCATCCGGTCCAGCACCGCGGTCAGCATCGACTTGAAGACCGTGCGGGCGACGTTGGATCCCACGCACCGGTGCACACCGATGCCGAAGCTGAAGTGGCGGTTGCCCTTCCGGTCCATGATGAGCTCGTTGGGCTTCTCGAAGACCGACGGGTCGCGGTTGGCCATGGCCCACGAAATCCACAGTCGCTCGCCTTCTTTGAACTTCGTACCCTCGACCTCGACATCGTCGGCGAAGGTGCGACCGTCGCCCGGTGCGGGCGTGTAGAAGCGCAGGAATTCCTCGGTAGCCGGGTTCATTAACGTGTCGCGTTCACGGCTGAGCAGCTCGCGCTGCTCCGGGTTCTCCGACAGCCACTCCAGCGAGTGCGCGGTGAGCGCCGTCGTGGTGTCGAATCCGCCGCCGATGATCAATCCGAGATTGCCGAGAATCTCCAGGTCAGGGGCCGGTTCGCCGTCGATACGCAATTGCAGTAGTGCGTTGATCAGCCCCGGTCGCGGATTCTCGCGGACCTCATTCATCGTGGTGATCATGTCGATGCCCATCTGCCGGTTCATCTCGGCGACGCGTGCGGCGTCGGGCGAATGCTCCGGGGTGGATACCGAGAGGTGCGCGGGCTCGCTGTAGACCGGCCACTTCTTCAGCTCGATGCCCATCATCGCCAGCGTCAGCACCGCTGGCACGATGTTGGCCAGGTCGTCGACGAAGTCGATGCGGCCCGACTCGATCTTCTCGTCGAGGGCCGCCCGGGTGATCTCGTCGACGAACGGCTGCCATCGCCGGACCGCGGCCGGGGAGAGGTAGGGGTTCAACGCGCCGCGATAGATGCTGTGCTCCGGCTCGTCCATCTCCAGAATTCCGCCGCGCACGACAGTGGCCCGTTGCGCCTTCGGGATCGTTATTCCCTGATAACCCTTGCGCTCTCCGTTGATGTCGTGATCGTTCGACACCACCGGACAGCGCGCCAGCTCGAACACGTGCTTGCTGTCGGCGGCAACCCAATGCCCGTCGTAGACGTCGGTCCAGGCCATCGGGCACTTGGACTGCATCTCCTCGGTGATCTTCTCGAACTGCACCCGGTACTCGGGGGTGTGCCGGTCGAAGTGATACCGATTCTTCTTCCGCTCGTTGTCGGCGGCGCGGATGTCGTCGACACTCAAGGCTTGTCTCCCTGCGCTTCGTTGAATTGCCGGCCCGCCGGCGGTGGTGGTGTCACTCTTCGATCGAGATGGCCTGCTCTGGGCACGACTGCACTGCTTCGCGCACCGCGCCCTCCTGATCGGGCGGCACGACTTCGTTCACCGGCGAGGCGGTGCCGTCGATGTCGCTGAGCTCGAAGGAATCTGGGGCGATCATCGAGCAGAGCGTGTGGCCCTGGCAGCGTCCTGAGTCGACGAAAACCTTCACGGTGTCCTCCTGCCTTCAGGGTCAGTTGTGGTAGTCGTACCACTTGAGGTATCCGCCGGCGTCCACCCGAACCTGCATTCCGGTGACGTAGCGCGCCTCGTCCGATGCCAGCCACAGCACCGCGTTGCTGATGTCGACCGGCTCGATCCACGGCACCTTCATGGCCTGTTGGACATAGAAAACGGGTTCGGCGTCCGTCAGTGTCGGACTCTCGAGGTCGGGGCGGAACGACTTGTACATCGGCTCGCTCTGCAGCATGTCGGTGTTGCAGTTGGTCGGGTGCACCACATTTGCACGGATTCCTCGCGGCGCGAGCTCGGTCGCCAGGTCGTGAACATAGGCAGACAGCGCACGCTTGCTGTGTACGTAGGCCATACCGCCCGGGTCGCCGCCCGGATTGGGCTTGTTATGGGTGTCCATCAGCGCCGCGGTCGAACCTGTCGCCACGATCGCCGCGCCCTCCGTGAGATGCGGTAGTGCGACGTTGATCGCGTTGAGCGTGCCGACGAGGTTGGTGTTGATGACGTCGACCCAAGCCTGCAGCGGCGGTTCGCCCTTCATACCCGCGACGCCTGCCTGGGCAACGACGATGTCGACATGGCCGAACTGCGAGATGCCCTCCTCGAGCGCGGCGCGCAGCTGCGAGGCCTCACGCACGTCGGCCTGCGCGGTGAAAACACTGCGGCCGGTCTTCTCGACTAGTTTGGCGGTCTCCTCGAGGTCCTCGGGCGTCGCCATCGGGTAACCGATTGTCGCGATGTCCTGACACAGGTCGACGGCGATGATGTCGGCGCCTTCCTCGGCCAGCCGAACCGCGTGACTCCGGCCCTGCCCGCGGGCAGCACCGGTGACGAATGCGACCTTTCCCTGTACTCGTCCCACTGAGATGTCCTTTCGATTCTGCTGTTTGGTTACGTGTTCCGGCCGCCGTTGACGCCCAGGATCTGTCCGGTGATGTAGCCGGCCTCCTCGGAGGCCAGGAACGCGCAAGCGGCCGCGATGTCCTCGGGCCTGCCGATGCGCCGCACCGGCGTCGAGTCGATGCTCTGCTGCACAGTCAGGTAACCGCGCTCTTCGGACTTCCGCAGCATCGGGGTGTCGATGAAGCCGGGCGGCACGGCGTTGACGGTTATGCCACTGGGGCCGTACTCCAACGCGAGCGACTTGGTCAGTCCGTTGACTGCCGACTTGGCGGCCACATAGGGGGACATATACGGCTGGCCGGAATGAGTGCTGGATGACGAGATGTTGACGATGCGACCCCAGCCGGCCTCGATCATGTCGGGCAGAACTGCCTGGATGCAGTGGAAGACCCCGTTCAGGTTGACGTCAACGACCCTCTGCCACTCCTCGAACGAGATGTCGGTGAATCGCTTGAACTTCTCAAGGCCCGCGGCGTTCACCAGAACCGTTACCGGACCGAGCTTGGCGCGTACGGCATCCAGCGCCGCGTCGACTTGGGCGCGGTCGGTGACATCGGCGACGTACGAGTGGTCAGCGTCCGATGGATTGAGGTCCAGGATCGCCACATTCATGCCGTCGGCGCGTAGTCGGTGCGCCACAGCCTGCCCGATGCCGGAGCCGCCTCCGGTCACGACAGCGTTCTTCAACACCCCACCTGCCGGTCATGCATAAAGAATCGTCCTTCCGATTATGAGAACCGTACTCTCGTGCGCTGCAATCCCGCAAGACACGGTAGAGGTCAGATTCGCACTGGTGAGACGTTTCATCGATGATTGTCGCACCGTTAAGTGCAGGCAGCGGGAGTTCTCGTCTTTTCCTTGAGTTCTCTTGTAACGAATGTATGATTCGCCGGTGATGAGAATGAAGTTTCCATCACACGGGGCTGGGTGCTGAGGAGGAAGATGCAGGAAACGACCATGTCGAGTGGCGGAGCCACCACCGACACCGTGACGCACGGTGTCGACCGGCGGTTGCTGATCGACGGCAAGCTTCTCGACACGTTGCGGACGTTTCCCTCCCTGAACCCAGCCACCGGCGAGGTGCTCGGTCACGCCCCTGACGCCACGGTCGGCGACGCCGAAGCGGCCGTCGCCGCCGCGCGGCGGGCCTTCGATGAGACTGACTGGTCGACCAACATCGAATTTCGTATCCGCTGCCTCGAGCAGTTCCATCAGGCGCTGGTCGACCACCGCGACGAGCTCGCCGCACTGACCATGGCCGAGGTCGGCGCGACCGAGGCCCTGTGCCAGGGCGCGCAGTTGGACCAGCCGATCGCGATCGTCCGCTATTACGCGGATCTGCTGAAGAACTATCCGATGACCGAGGACCTCGGAAACATCGAGAGCCGCGGAATGCAGCACCACCGCTGGGTGGAGAAGGAAGCGGGCGGCGTCGTCGCCGCGATCATCGCCTACAACTATCCCAATCAGCTGGCGCTGGCCAAGCTCGCGCCCGCACTCGCCGCCGGCTGCACGGTGATCCTGAAGTCCGCGCCCGACACCCCGCTGATCACGCTGGCGCTGGGCGAGCTGATTGCCAACCACACCGACATCCCCGCCGGCGTCGTGAATGTGCTCAGTGGCGCCGACCCCGAGGTCGGTGCCGCGCTGACCACCAGCCCGGACGTCGACATGGTCACCTTCACCGGCTCGACGCCGACCGGCCGGCGGATCATGTCGGCGGCCAGCGACACTCTCAAGAAGGTGTTCTTGGAACTCGGCGGCAAGTCAGCCGCGATCGTCCTGGACGACGCCGACTTCAGCACCGCCGCGCTGTTCTCCGCCTTCAGCATGGTCACCCACGCCGGACAGGGTTGCGCGCTGACGTCTCGCCTTCTTGTGCCCAGAAGCCATCACGACGAGATCGTCGAAATGGTCAGAAATAACTTCGGGCTCGTGCGGTACGGCAACCCCGCCGACGCCGGCACATATATGGGACCTCTGATCAGCGACAAGCAGCGCGACAAGGTCGACGGCATGGTGAAACGTGCCGTCGAGGCGGGCGCCACGCTGGTCACCGGCGGCGAGAAGATCGATCCCGGATACTTCTATACCCCGACTCTGCTGACCAACGTGGACCCCGACAGCGAAATAGCCCAAGAAGAAGTCTTCGGTCCGGTCCTCGTCGTCATCGCCTACGAGGACGACGACCACGCAGTGCGGATCGCCAACAACTCGATCTACGGACTGTCGGGTGCCGTGTTCGGCAGCCAGGACCGCGCGCTCGCGTTGGCCCGCCGCATTCGGACGGGCACCTTCTCCATCAACGGGGGCAACTACTTCAGCCCCGACAGTCCGTTCGGTGGCTACAAGCAGTCGGGCATCGGACGCGAAATGGGCACCGCAGGGCTCGAAGAGTTCCTGGAGTCCAAGACGTTCGCTGTGGTTGTTTCGGAGCCCGGCGATGAGCCGCGTGCGCGAAGAGCAGAGGGCACAGCATGAGCCGGCCGCTAGACGGAATCCGCGTCCTCGAGGTCGCGATGTACGGCTTCGTGCCCTCGGCTGGCGCCGTGCTGCGCGAGTGGGGTGCCGACGTCATCAAGGTCGAGCACGCGGTGACGGGCGATCCGCAGCGCGGGTTGCGCCAGACCGGGCTGTTACGAGTCGAGGGCGACCCCAATCCCAACATCGAGCACGCCAACCGCGGCAAGCGCAGCCTTGGTCTGGATATGTCGGTGCCCGAGGGCAAAGAGGTACTGCTGGAGCTGGCTAAGCGCGCCGACGTGTTCCTGACGAGCTTCCTGCCGGGGCACCGAAAAAAGTTCGGTATCGACGTCGACGACATCCGCGCCGTCAACCCCAAGATCATCTATGCCAGGGGCAGTGCGCTGGGACCGCGCGGTGAGGAATCGGTCAAGGGCGGCTACGACATGACCGCGTTCTGGTGCCGAGCGGGCACTGCGGCCACCATCACGCCGCCGGGCACACCGGGCATGGTCGGCCCGCCCGGCCCGGCATACGGCGACACGATCTCCGGCACCAACCTCGCGGGCGGGATCGCCGCCGCGCTGCTGAAGCGGGAGCGCACCGGTGAGCCATCGGTGGTAGACGTCTCGCTGTTGGGAAGCGGCCTCTGGTCGCTCGGACACACGGTGGCGTTGACGAAGCACCTCGGTCAGCGGATGGAGGCTTTCCCTCCCGGTGTGCACGGATCGCCGATCAACCCGCTGGTCGGCCTCTATGCGACAGCCGACGATCGCTACATCTCTTTCGTGATGATGCAGCCCACCAAGTTCTGGGCGGACGTCTGCAAGCACATGGACCTGGACGACCTGGCCGACGATCCGCGGTTCGCCACCGTCGAGTCGATCGCTGAAAACACAGCGGCAGCAGCGGAGATCCTCAGCGAGGCGATGAGCAAACGTCCACTCACGGAGTGGAGCGAGCGGTTCGCGACATTGCTCGGGCCGTGGGCGCCGGTGCAGGACACTCTGCAGGCTGTGGAGGACGCCCAGATCCGCGCGAACGATTATCTGGTGCAGGCGGGCGAACTCGAACTGGTCGCAAATCCGGTTCAATTCGATGTGAGTCCTCCTCAAACCGGTCCCGCTCCGGGTTTTGCGGAGCAAACTGACGAAATCTTGCTGGAACTCGGATTGGATTGGGACCGCATCATCGAACTCAAGACGGCCGGCGCCGTCACTTAGACAACGAGAGAGGCCAGGGACACAACCCAATGCGCTACGTCACTTCGATCGGCACCCAGGCGCCGCGCAGCTGGGGGTTATCCCCCCAAATTCGCGGTTCCCGCACGGGCATCGGCTTGATCGGCTATGAAGGTGTCGGGTTCGCCGAGGGGTTGCGGGGGCTACAAACTCATCGAATCGGACGTCAGACTGTCGCCGGGGGGATCTGCGCGAGGCACAGATCAATTGGGTGCACACTGTCTTTCGGTCGGCGGGGGAGTCGGCAGTGACCATCGCGGGAGGAGTCACCTGTGGCGCGGGGTAGCGGGCCGGAGCGGTGGTCGCCCGGGTTGCCTCAGTTGAGCAGCTTCGCGGGTCCGATGCAGGCTGTCGGTGGTCTCTTCGCCATGTCGGCCGATGCGGTGCGGTTTGTGTTTCGTCGGCCGTTTCAATGGCGGGAGTTCTTGGACCAGTGCTGGTTCATCGCCCGCGTGGCGTTGGCGCCGACGCTGCTGGTGGCGATTCCGTTCACGGTGCTGGTCAGCTTCACGCTAAATATTCTTCTTCGTGAGTTGGGTGCGGCTGACCTGTCGGGGGCGGGTGCGGCCTTCGGCGCGGTGACACAGGTCGGCCCTCTGGTGACGGTGTTGATCGTGGCCGGTGCGGGTTCGACGGCGATCTGTGCGGATCTGGGGTCGCGCACCATTCGCGAGGAGATCGACGCGATGGAGGTGCTGGGTATCAACCCGGTGCAGCGGTTGGTGACGCCCAGAATGCTCGCGGCGGGGTTGGTCGCGTTGCTGCTCAACAGCTTCGTGGTAATCATCGGCATCCTGGGCGGCTATTTGTTCTCGGTCTTCGTGCAGGACGTGAACCCAGGGGCGTTCGCCGCGGGCATCACGCTATTGACCGGGGTGCCGGAGGTCATCATCTCGTGTGTGAAGGCCGCTCTGTTCGGTTTGATCGCCGGGCTGGTCGCGTGTTACCGGGGCTTGTCCATCACCGGTGGTGGCGCCAAGGCGGTGGGTAACGCGGTCAACGAGACGGTGGTCTATGCGTTCATGGCGTTGTTCGTGATCAATGTTCTCGTGACGGCCATCGGCATCCGGATGACGACGGGATAGCGGGATGGGGACAACAACGATCCTGAAGTCGAGGTATCCGCGGGCCACCGCTGGGGCGCGGCGCCCGGTGGCGTGGCTGAGCGGTATCGGCGACCACATGATCTTCTACCTGAAGTCGTTGGGTGGTATGCCGCACGCCTTCGTGCACTACCGCAAGGAGATCATCCGGTTGATCGCCGAGATTTCCATGGGCGCAGGCACATTGGCGATGATCGGTGGCACCGTCGTGATCGTCGGCTTCTTGACGCTGGCCGCCGGCGGCACACTGGCGGTGCAGGGCTACTCGTCGCTGGGCAACATCGGCATCGAGGCGTTGACCGGATTCCTCGCCGCATTCATCAACGTGCGCATCGCCGCGCCGGTGGTGGCAGGCATCGGCCTGGCGGCCACCTTCGGCGCAGGCGTGACCGCTCAGTTGGGGGCGATGCGCATCAACGAGGAGATCGACGCGCTGGAGGCGATGGCGATCCGGCCGGTGGAGTATCTGGTGAGCACGCGCATCATCGCGGGAATGATCGCGATCACCCCGCTGTACTCGATCGCGGTCATCTTGAGTTTCGTGGCGTCGCAGTTCACCACGGTGGTGATATTCGGTCAGTCCGGCGGATTGTATGACCACTACTTCGACACGTTCCTCAACCCGATCGACCTGTTGTGGTCGTTTCTGCAAGCGGTGTTGATGGCCATCACGATCCTGCTGATCCACACTTACTTCGGTTACTTCGCCACTGGCGGACCGTCGGGCGTCGGTGTCGCGGTGGGCAACGCGGTGCGCACCAGCCTCATCGTCGTCGTATCGGTCACCCTGCTGGTGTCACTGTCCGTTTACGGTTCCAACGGCAACTTCAACCTCTCCGGATAGCGACAGACAGCCATGAATTCAATCACCGCGCGCGCACTGTCCGGTTTGGCCGCGATTGTCGCGATTGTCGCGATTGTCGCGATGGCAATCGGTCTCTTCCGGGGCAGCTTCATCGAAACCGTTCCGGTGACCGTGGTCTCGGATCGCGCCGGCCTGGTGATGAACCCTGACGCCAAGGTGAAGATGCGCGGCGTGGAGGTCGGAAAGGTCGCGTCGATCGCGACCAAGCCCGACGGCCAGGCCGTGCTGAAGCTGGACATGAATCCGTCGCAGCTGCACCTGATTCCCTCCAACGTCGGAGTGGACATCACATCAACGACGGTGTTCGGCGCCAAATTCGTCGATCTCATACCCTCGAAGAACCCAGAATCACAGAGGTTGCACGGCGGGCAGGTCATTCAGGGCCAACACGTCACCACCGAGATCAACACCGTCTTCCAGCGCCTCGTCACCGTCCTGGACAAGATCGATCCGGCGAAACTCAATGAAACCCTCGGTGCGGTTTCGACGGCGTTCGACGGGCGTGGCGAGAAGTTCGGCCGGACGCTCGAGGACTTCAATGCGTTCCTCGCGAAGATCAATCCGAGTCTGCCGAACCTGTCGCATGACATCGAAGCGTCGGTCCCGACGTTCGCCGCGTACGGCGATGCCGCACCCGATCTCGTCGGGATCCTCGATAATTCGATCAAGCTCAGCAACTCCATCGTCGAGGAACAGCAGCAGCTCGACGAATTCTTGATCAGCTCAATCGGTTTGGCCGATATCGGCAACGAGGTGATCGGCGGCAATCGACAAGCCCTGACGGACGCTCTGCACGTTCTCGTGCCGACAACGTCACTGCTCGGGGAGTACCACGAGACGGTGGGCTGCGGCGTCGGCGCCCTCGTCCCATTCGTCCACGCCGCGAACTTTCAGTATTCGCACATCCTGTTCAATGCCGGTCTTACGTTCGGGGTGGAGCGTTATCGCTGGCCGGAGGATCTGCCCAAAGTCGCGGCTTCGACCGGAGGCCGGTCCTTCTGTAGGGAATTGGGTCTGCCCGACGTCCCACCTGACTTCCGTCCGCCGTTTCTCGTTTCGGACGTGGGTTCGAACCCGTTCAAGTATGGAAACCAGGGAATTCTGCTCAACTCCGACGGGCTCAAGCAATGGCTGTTCGGTCCAATCCCGGGACCGCCGCGAAACAGCGCGATGATCGGAATGCCGGGGTGACGGGGATGCGTGGAACTTTTATCAAGTTCGGGATCTTCGCGATCGTCATGATCCTGTTGACGGCGTTCCTTTTCGCCACGTTCGCCGAAGTTCAGACCGGTTCGACCAACGACTACTCGGCGGTGTTCAAGGACGCCTCCCGGCTGGAAACCGGAGACACCGTGCGTGTCGCCGGCATCCGGGTAGGCACAGTGCAGGAAGTGTCGCTGGATGCCGACCGCAACGTGCTGGTGAAGTTCGATGCCGGTCGCGACATCAGGCTGACAGACGGCACCAAGGCTCAGATCAAGTACCTCAACCTGGTCGGCGACCGCTATCTCGAACTCGTCGACGCGCCTGGATCTACCAGGATCATGCCGAAGGGCGCTCAGATTCCCATCGACCGCACCGCCCCCGCGCTGGACCTCGACCTGCTACTCGGCGGTCTGAAACCGGTAATTCAAGGCCTCAACCCGCAGGATGTCAACGCGCTCTCGGCATCGCTGCTGCAGATCCTGCAGGGCCAGGGTGGCACCATCGAATCGCTGTTCTCGAGGGCATCGTCGTTCTCAAATGCGTTGGCGGACAACAACCAGGTCATCGAGCAGCTCATCGACGAGCTCAGGACGACCTTGAAGACGCTCTCCGACGACGGTGACCAGTTCACCGAGGCCATCGACAAACTCGAACAACTGGTGCGCGGCCTCTCGGAGGATCGTGACCCGATCGGCGAAGCCATCACGTCGCTCGACAACGGCACCGCGTCGCTGTCCGACCTGCTTGGGCGCGCGCGTCCTCCGCTGGACGGCACCATCGACCAAGTGAAGCGGCTCGCGGAGTATCTGGACGCCGACAAGGCGACCTTCGACGCGACGCTGCAGCGTCTACCTGATATCTACCGCAAGCTGGCCCGGGTGGGCTCCTATGGCGCGTTCTTCCCCTACTACATCTGCGGAATCACGTTCCGGGCAAGCGATCTCGAGGGTCGTACCGTTCAGTTCCCCTGGATAAGGCAAGAGACGGGGAGGTGCCGAGACGAATGAACAAGTACAGGGGTGCGTCCCTCATCAAGGCCGGCTTCATCGGTGTGGTGCTGATCGTCCTCGTGATCGCGATCGGGTTGCAGCCGGAGCGCCTGTATTCCTGGGCCACTGCTCTGCGGTATCAAGCGCTGTTCACCGAAGCCGGCGGCCTTGCGACCGGCAACGATGTGACGGTTTCGGGCATTAAGGTCGGGTCGGTCTCGTCGATCGAACTCGACAACGGCGATGCGCTGGTGGGTTTCACCATCGACGGCAAGTACGCGCTCGGCTCGGACACCACCGCGCACATCCGCACCGGCACCCTGCTCGGTGAGCGGGTGCTGGCGCTGGAGTCGGAAGGTAGCGGCACGCTGCCACCGAACCACGTCATCCCGGTCACCAGAACGTCGTCACCGTATTCGTTGACCGACGCGGTCAGTGAGTTGACCGCGAACACCGCGGCCACCGAAACCGACACTCTCAACGAGTCTTTGGATACATTGGCACAGACGCTCGATCAGGTCGCACCACAATTGGGACCGACGTTCGACGGTCTGTCGCGGGTGTCCAGATCGCTGAACGGCCGCAACGACAGCCTTGCCGAGTTGCTGAAAACCGCAGGGGACGTCACGGGAATCCTGTCCGAGCGCAGTCAGCAGGTCAACAGCTTGATTCTCAACGCCAACGACCTTCTTGCCGTGCTCAACGATCGTCGCCAGGCGATCGTCGATCTACTCGCCAATACGTCGGCGCTGTCGCGGAATCTCACCGGTCTCGTCGCCGAGAACGAACAGGAACTCGCACCGGCGCTGGAAAAGATGAACGCGGTCAACCAGATGCTCGAGAAGAACGCCGAAAATATCGGCAAAGCGCTCAAGGGGCTGCGGAAATACGAATTGACCCAGGGCGAGATCGTGGCCAACGGCGCCTATTACAACGCGTTCATCCCAAACATTCAGCCGGCACAGCTGCTGCAGCCGTTCCTCGACTACATCTTCGGCTTCCGGAACGGCAACAACATCGGGCAGCCACCGGACACGGCCGGGCCCCGGGCCCAACTTCCGTTCCCCGTCAACGGGATTCCACAACCAGGAGATCTTCCCGATGATGGCAACCCGTAAGCGCCTCGCGACGTGGGTCGCTGTGCTGCTAGCCGTTGTGCTGGTGGCCGGAGCGGTGTTCTTGGTGCGCCAGATCTTCTTCGGCCCGAACAAGATCACCGCCTATTTCCCCACGGCGACGGCGATCTACCCGGGGGACGAGGTGCGAGTGTCTGGCGTGAAGGTCGGCAGGATCGCGAGCATCGAGCCGGAGGGCACGCAGACCAAACTCGTCTTGGAGGTCGACCGCGGCGTTCCGGTGCCCGCGGGCGCTAAAGCCGTGATCGTCGCGCAGAACCTGATCGCGGCCCGCTACGTTCAGTTGACACCAGCATACCGGCAGGGCGACGGGCCGACGATGGATGACGGCGCGGTGATTCCCAGTGACCGGACGGCAGTCCCTGTCGAGTGGGATGAGGTCAAGACCCAGTTGATGCGGCTCGCAACCGAATTGGGACCCAAACCCGGCTCCCAGGGCGCGGTCACCGACACTTCTATCGGCAGGTTCATCGACAGCGCCGCCAATGCGATGGACGGTAACGGCGAAAAGCTTCGATCGACGATTGCTGAATTGTCCGGTGTCGCACGGATCTTCGCCGAAGGCAGCGGCAACATCGTCGATATCATCAAGAATCTGCAGATCTTTGTCAGCGCGTTGCGCGACAGCAAGCAGCAGATCGTGCTGTTCCAGAACCGCCTGGCCAGCCTGACCAGCGTGGTGGACAACAGCAGGTCCGATCTGGACGCTGCCCTCTCGGATCTGTCGGTCGCGATCGGTGAGGTCCAACGCTTCGTCGCAGGCAGCCGCGAGCAGACCGCCGAGCAGATCAGAAGCTTGGCTGCCGTCACCCAGAACCTCGTCGACAATCGGCTTCCGCTGGAGAATGTCCTGCACGTGGCGCCCAACGCAATCGCCAACTATCTGAACATCTACTACCCACCGACCGGCGGTGTCAGCGGGGCATTTTCGTTCGTCAACTTCTCCAACCCGGTGTACTTCATTTGCGGCCTGATCGGCGGCGTCGCCAACACCACTGGACCCGAGACGGCAAAGCTCTGCGAGCAGTACCTCGGTCCGGCGCTGCGGCTGCTGAACTTCAACAACGTGCCGCTGCCGATAAACCCCTACCTGAGGCGAGCCCCGGGCCCCGATCGGCTGATCTACACGGACCCCAAGCTCGCTCCCGGCGGTACCGGGCCGGGTGATCCGCCCGAGCCGCCGCCCGCGGTCTCGGCCTACACGGGTATCGGCGACGTTGCCCCACCACCCGGCTACGGGGGCGTTGGCCTGCCTGAGATGCCGCGGGGCCTGTACGGGCACGACGAAGTGCCCGCCATACCGTCACCGGCATTGTTCCCGGGCGCCCCGATTCCTGGTCCGCCCAACATCCAGACTGGACCTGGCACACCGTCGGTCCAGAACATGCTGCTCCCGCCGACCGCGGCTGCCCCGCCGCCGCCCGGGCCGCTGCTGCCTGCGGAAGGACCATCATGATCCGCAATCGCGCGAAGGCGCTGGTTGTCTCGGGGTGCTGTCTGGCCGTGACGATGACGGGCTGTGCCTACCAGGGGATCAACTCGCTGCCGCTACCCGGAGCGGTCGGCCGCGGTCCCGACTCGGTGCAGTACACCGTTCAGGTCCCCAATGTCGCCACGCTCGAGTCGAATTCGCCGGTGATGGTCAACGACGTGATCGTCGGCAGCGTGGGCAAGATGACCGTCGACGCCTGGCACGCGAACGTCGAGGTGTCGGTCAAGCCCGACGTCGTCATACCGGAGAACGCGGTCGCGTCCGTGGGACAGACGAGCCTCCTCGGATCTATGCATCTCGCACTGAATACACCGCTGGGGGAACAGCCAAGGGGTCGCCTGCAACCCGGTTCCACCCTTCCCCTGAACCAGTCGTCGACCTATCCGACCACCGAGCAGACGCTCTCGTCGCTGTCGACCATCGTCAACGCAGGCGGGCTGGGGCAGATCGGCGATGTCATCCACAACTTCAGCACTGCGCTGTCGGGGCGTGAGCCACAGATTCGGGAATTGCTCACCCGGCTTGACGAATTCGTGGGAACGCTGGACGCCCAGCGCGACAACATCATCGAGTCCATAAAACAGCTCAACCGCGTGGCGGGAAAGTTCGCGAGTCAACGCGACGTGATCGACCGGGCGCTCAAAGAGATTCCGCCCGCGATAGACGTGCTCGTCAAGGAGCGGCCCAACCTGACAACGGCGCTGGATAGGCTGGGAACCCTCAGCGACACCGCCACCCAGCTGGTCAACGACGCCGGCGACGATCTGGTGACGAATTTGCAAAACCTCGAGCCGGCGCTGAAATCGCTCGCCGACATCGGTCCCGATCTCAGCCAGGCGCTCATCTTCGCGACTGCGTTCCCGTACGGTCCGGCATTCGCGGACAAGATCTCCAAGGGCGACTACATCAACCTCATCGCCACGTTCGACCTCACGTATCCGCGATTCAAGCGCGGCATCCTGCTCGGTACCCGCTGGGGAGACGAGAACGCGAAGCTCATCCCCGCCCCAGGTGATCCCTATTTTCTGAACTACGCCTACGATCCGATCATGGTGGGTGTTGCGCCGCCGCCGAGCGAGCTGCCTCCTGCGCCCGAGGCGCCCCCAGGCGCGCAAATCAACACCATGTTCGGGCCGGTGCTACCGATGGTTCCGCCTCCACCGGCCAGACCGCAGTTCGGACCTAATCCGACGCTGGAAGGCTCGCAGATCTTCGCCGGTCCATACGGCGACGCGGCGCCGGCCGGTCCGGCGCCAGCGGCCCCGCCGGCTCCGGCACCGCCGGCGGGAGGTGGCGGCTGATGCTGACCCGCTTCGTCCGTAACCAGCTGATCATCTTCACGATCGCGTCGATCGTCGGCGTGACGGTGATGCTGTTCGCCTACATGCAGTTGCCGACGCTGCTCAACGTCGGCCGACTGACCGTCACCCTGGAATTGCCTGCCGCAGGGGGTCTTTACCGCTTCGCCAATGTCACGTACCGCGGGGTACAGATCGGCAAGGTGAAATCGGTGCAGCTGACCGAGACCGGGGCCGAAGCCGTGATGTCGCTCAACACATCACCGAAGGTCCCCGCGGATCTCGAGGCCAGTGTGCTCAGCGTGTCGGCGGTCGGCGAGCAGTACGTGGATCTGCGCCCACGGACCGACTCGGGACCGTACCTGGAAGACGGATCGCGAATCTCAGTGGCCAACACCACGATTCCGCAACAGGTCGGTCCGATGCTGGATCAGGTCAGCGAGCTGGTGAACAGCATCCCCGGTGACAGGATCTCTGACCTTCTCGACGAGACGTTCAAGGCGTTCAACGGCGCCGGTCCAGACTTCGGCTCGCTGCTGGACTCCGGTGCAACGCTGTCCGAGCGATTGAACGCCGTGTCCGACGAGTCGCGCGGGCTGATCGACGACAGTGGGCCGCTGCTGGATTCACAGGCCGAAACCGCGGACTCCATCCGGACGTGGGCGCGAAGTCTGGAGGGGGTCACTGCCCAGCTCGCGCAGAACGATCCTCAGATCCGCACACTCCTGGAGCGTGGACCCGGCTTCGCGCAAGAGGTTTCGCAGCTGCTGAACCAGATCAAGCCGACGCTGCCGGTGCTGCTGGCGAACCTCACGACCCTCGGGCAGATCCTCGTCACATACAACCCGTCGCTCGAACAGCTGCTGGTTGTTTTTCCCAATGCGCTAGCCGCTCAGCAGGAATTTGGCCTCGGCAAGAACAACCCCACTGGCTACCCTCTCAGCGATTTCGCCCTGACCATTTCGGATCCGGTGCCGTGTACGGTCGGATTCCTGCCGCCGTCGCAGTGGCGCTCACCGGCCGACGTGACCGTCATCGACACACCGGATGACGTGTATTGCAAACTGCCGCAGGATTCGCCGATCGGCGTGCGAGGCGCCCGTAATTATCCGTGTATGGGACACCCGGGCAGGCGTGCCCCGACCGTCGAACTGTGCAACGACCCAGAGGGCTTCAAGCCCATTGCCCTTCGCCCTCATTCGACAGGGCCATATCCGTTCGACCCCAACATGATTTGGCAGGGGTTCGCCCTCGATGATCGGGTCGACTTTCAAGAACGAATCTATGCACCGCTCCAGGGGACACCTCTGCCTCCAGGCGCGGTGCCGTCGGGGACGCCTCCCGGTGTACCCAATCCCCTCTACACGCCGATCGCACCGCCCCCTGCGGCGCCTGCCCCGCCGCCAGCACCTCCCTCGCCTTCACCGTTGCCGCCACCGCCGCCCGGCAACTCGGTGAACGGTGTGCCGATGCCGGCCGCCCCGGCCGGCGCTGTCACGCCGGCACCCGGCCTTCCGCAGGCGACTGAGGTGCCGCACGGTGGGGGAGTACCTGCAGCGCCAAGTGGGTTCAGTGGCAACGATTCCGGCGGACCGTCGGTCGCCGCGGTGCCTTATGACCCGAACACCGGACAGTTCGTGACGCCAGATGGGCAGGTACAGACTCTGACGAACGTCGCCGCGGGGCACGCGCCCAAGACGTGGAAGGACCTGCTGCCGATCTGATCCGGCGTCAGGAAATCTGCTCCACCTTAATGGGTGTCTCGATGACGAGGGGCTTGTTGGTGCCGCACGATCCGCTGGGACTGACCGTCCGCTGGCGGCCCACCAGGAAGTTCGTGACCTTTTCGTTTCTTTCCTCGCGTACCCGGTCGAGTCCGGCGAACTGAAACCTCTGCTCGCCGGGAGCGATTCCACCCCCGGGGCAGAATTGCCATTGGTCTATCGTTCGGTCGACGACCCAGTAGGTGTTCGGATAGCCGTACCACAACCGGGCGCTCCAACCCGCCGAACTCACCGCCGTCCCTTCGCATTCGACCGGGCTGACACAGCTCGACGACAGAGTCCACGTCTCGTCGATCGTCGGCATGTCCTTTCGAACATCATTGACCAAGGCGAACTGGCCGTTCGCGTGGTAATGGTAGGTGCCGTTGAGCTCGGTTCCGAAGTCCGATGCGTTCGCGGCGGGGGTGGGGCTCAGCGTCGCGGCGATGGTCATTGCCGCTAATGCGCCTGCGGCGATCGTCTGTCTACGCATGGCTATAGAGCCTATCTTGGCCGATAGCCTTCCTCTTCGAAAGCGAGAATTTGATTCCCGCACATGTGAGAATGGTCGAATGCGATCCACCGTCGCAGTGCTTGCTGCAGCCCTGACCGCAGGTTCGATCATCGCGTCCCCTGCCGCGTCGGCGGGACCGACCCAGTGCAACGAGCCCAGCTGTGTCCCGGGCATCAGACCGGGTGTCGTACTGGGCTCGTACTGCGGTGACAACACCAAGTACTACGTGTTCGGTGTGACGTCGTGGGGACGGTTGGTGTTCTGCGGAACGCCGCGACGCTACGAACCGCGCTGGTTTCGGTCTCCGGAGATGCGCGGAATCAAGGACTACATGAGCAATTGCGCCGGCTACGACGGTGAGGTCGCTCAGGCGCCCGACGGCATGTTCCTGTCCTGCGTCACGCGCGAGGACGGCTTCCCGAGGTGGGAGAGCGGAGAGCAGCTCCGGCCCGCTCCGGCAGGTTCCTAACCGACCGGCGTGAATTCGATGTTGATCTCGGTCAGTCCGCGCAGGATGAACGTCGGCTCGTACTCGTAACGCCGGGCATCGATCGGCCCGTGCTTCTCCTCGCTGACGGTGATGTCGGCCATCCGGTCGAGGATGCGCTCGATCGAGACACGACCCTCCACCCGCGCCAACGGAGCGCCCGGGCAGGAGTGGATGCCGCGGCTGAACGCGATGTGCTCGCGGACGTTCTTGCGGTCGAGGGAGAACTCATGGGGATTCTGGAAGCGCGCCGGGTCGCGGTTGGCGGCGCCGGGGCTGACCATCACCGTGGTCCCTGCGGGCACCGGGGTGTCACCGAGTGTCGTTGTCTTGCGGGCCATCCGGAACACGCTCTTCACCGGGCTGTCCATGCGTAGGCACTCCTCGACGAAGATCGGGATGAGGGTGCGGTCGTCGCGCAACTGCTGCTGGATGTCGGGCCGGTCGCTGAGCACCCGCATCGCCGCACCGAGCAGCTTCGCGGTCGTCTCCTGGCCGGCGGCGAAAAGGAACGTCGCAGTCCGGACCACGTCGACCACCTCGGGAGTCGAGCCGTCCGGATACTTCGCCGTCGCAATCGATGTGAGCACGTCGTCACGGGGTGAGGCGCGGCGCTCCTCTATGTACTGGGAGAACTTCTCATCGGCCCACGCCAACGGGTTCACGGCGATGACCTCGTGGTCGAGGCTGCCGATGTTGGTTCCCTCGCCCAGGGCGCCGAATGCCTGACGGAAGTCCTCGTGGTCCTCCTCGGGCACACCGAGCAGGTCGGCGACCACCAGCAGCGAGAACGGCTTGGCGTAGGCATTGAGGAACTCACAGTGGCCCGCGGCAATGAACTCGTCGATGTGACGGTCGGCGAGCCGCCACATGAAATCCTCGTTCTCCTTAAGCCGCTTGGGAGTCAGCAGCCGCGATAGAACGGACCGTGCGTCCGTGTGGTGCGGTGGGTCCATCGTGACCATGTGCTCGTGCATGATGATCCCAGTGCGGTGCTCCTCGAGCTGTGCACAAATGTCGTCGCCCTCCGGCGTGAACGGGATCGGCGTGAACGGTCCCATGACCGCGACACAGGAGGAGTAGTTTTCGCTGTCCTTATAGACGGTGTTGGCCGCTTCCCAGCCCGTGACCGCCAGCACGCCGTTGCTGATAGGGCAACACACCGGATCCTTGGTGCGCACGTGGTCGTAATACGGATGCGGATCGGGCACCAGCGACGGATCGGTGAAGTAGTCGACCGAGTCGAAATCCGTGGTCATCGTCTTCTGAGCCCTCCAAGGTCGGCGCTTACCCGCATTGTGACTGTCACTGAATCGGCGGCTCGGATGAGCCGTTCTGCCGAATATGCTGAGCACCTGCTTAGCACGGCGTTAAGGTCAGGGTCAAGATCGTTGGGCCCGTCCCCACTACGATCGGCGTGTCGCAACTGACGTCGGGAAGAGGATTGATGGCATGACCGAGATCTCTGGGCTGCGAAGGATCGGGGCGCCGGAGGCGAAGAATCGCGGGGTGCTGCTCGATGCCGCAGAGCAGCTGCTTCTCGAGGAGGGCTACGCCTCGGTCACCTCGCGCCGTGTCGCCGAGAAGGCCGGCCTCAAGCCTCAGCTCGTCCACTACTACTTCCGGACCATGGAGGATCTGTTCCTCGCGGTGTTCCGGCGCATGGCCGAAGCCGGGCTGAGCGTTCTCAAGACGGCGCTGGCCTCGCCTCAGCCGCTCTGGTCGCTTTGGAGATTCAGTACCCAGCCGGAGGCCACCCGGCTGACGATGGAATTCATGGGCCTGGCCAATCACCGCAAGGCACTGCGAGCCGAGATCGTCTATTACGCGGAACGTTTCCGGGAGGAACAGAACGCGGCGATCGCTGCCGCGCTCGCGCGCTACGGTGTCGCATCCACTGAGGTGCCGCCTGTGGTGTGGACGGTCTTCGCGACCAGCGTGTCACAGAGTCTTGTGATGGAACGCGCGCTGGGCATGACCACCGGTCACGCCGAGACGTTCGCGTATTGCGAGCAGTGGCTTCGCCGTCTGGAGGGCGAGCCACTTCCGGACGATGGATCGTGAGTCAGCTGTCACCAGTTGCGAATAGAGCAGAGCGCACCCTTGGGCCCTTGATGGGTGGCGACGACGACTCCGTCCACCGCGAGGACGCAGTGGACGTTGGGGGATAGGCCTGGTTCGCCACCCGCGACGACCATCGCCCAGTCGTCGGGATTCGCAAGTTGCACATCGAGATTCCACTGCTGATTCGGTCCGACGTCGGCCTCGACCTTCGGGGTGTATACGTAGGGATTGTGGCTGTAATCGGCCCAGTTCGGCGGGTCGACGTCACGGTAGTAGATATCCACGTACGCGGGCCCCTCGGCGAACACCGTGTATTTGACGTTGTGCAGCGGACCCTGCGCCCGCGCGGGCACGCTGGCGACGGCGACGGACGAAGCGGCCAGAATGGTTGCCGAGGCGAGCCGTAGCAATGCTCCGGGCCTCGAAACACTGGTTGCCGCCGGAAATTTCATTGCCCGAATTTTAGAACCATGTTTCCGCATGATGTGTCGAATGCGCGATCTTGCTCAGATCGAAAGGATGGTCGCCGAGGCGGTGCCGGGCGCGCCGTAGACCTGCGCCAAACCGACCTTCGGTTCGCCCGGGACCTGGCGCTCGCCCGCCTCGCCACGAAGCTGGCGCACCAGCTCATGAACCTGGCGCAGACCCGACGCGCCGATCGGTTCGCCGTTGGCGATCAGCCCGCCGTCGGTGTTGACCGGGATGGTGCCGTGAATCTCGGTGGCGCCGTCGGCCAGCAGCTTCTCCTGCTCGCCGTCGGCGCACAGGCCCGTCTCGGCCATGTGGATCACCTCCGCCCCCGCGTCGGTGTCCTGCAGCTGGGCGATATCGACGTCCTCGGGTCCGATCCCGGCCGCCTCGTACGCCGCCTTGGCGGCGTACACCGTGGGCGAAGGGTCCTCGTCGAGAGGCGCGAACGTGGCGTGTACCTCGTAGGCGCCGAAGGTGCGCGTACGGATCTCGCTGGCGCGCACGAACACCGGTTTGTCGGTGAACTTGTGGGCGATGTCCCCGCGGCACATGATCACCGCGGCCGCACCCTCGTCGGGGGCGCAGAACATGTACTGGGTGAGCGGATAGTTCAGCACCGCCGAGTTGAGAATCTCATCGACCGAGATCTCTTTGCGGCGAAACGCATTCGGGTTCAGCGCCCCGTTGCGAAAGTTTTTGTTGGCCACTCGGGCCAGCGTCTCCTGCGAGATGCCGTGCTTGTGGATGTAGTGGTTGGCTTTGATACCGAAGAACTTGGTGGTGACGAACTGGCCGTTCTCGGCATACCACTGCGGCAAGGCGAGTTTGGCGGGATCGTCGGTGAAGGCGCCGCGGGGGTGCTTGTCCAGACCGATGGCGATTCCGATGTCGTACTTGCCGAGCCGGATCGTGTCGGCTGTCTGCTGGATCGCCGACGCCGCGGTGGCGCAGGCGTTGAACACGTTGGTGAAGGTAATGCCGGTGAGGCCGACGAGACGGGTCACAGCGTCGGGGTTGGAGACCTCGTAGCTGCCGCCGAAGCCGAACTGGATGTCCTTCCAGTCGACACCGGCGTCGGTGAGTGCCAGTTGAATCGCATCGGCGCCCATCTCCATGGCTGTCTTGTCGAACCGGCCGAACGGATGGAGTCCCACCCCGATGATCGCAACTGTGTCGGTTTTAGTTGTCATGCTCAGAGCCCTCTCTAGACCGGCTGGAAGGCGAAGGTGACGATCTCGTTGCCCTCGTCGTCGGTGGTGAACGGCACCATGGTCAGCTCGACCTTCATGCCGAATTGGAGCTTTTCGGGGTCGTTCTCAGTGAGCCGGCCCTCGACGCGGATCACGTCCTCGAGCTGGACGAGGCCGACGCCGAACGGCACGAAGTCCTTACCCGCGGGCCCCTTGTAAGGGGCGCCGGGCGGGAAGCCCTGCGTGGTCCAGGCGACGAGGGTGCCGCTGCGGGGGAGCCGCACGTCGGACATCTCGCCCCCGCTGCACTTCGGGCAGCGCTGCTGGACGGGGAATGTGGTCGCTCCGCACGCGCCGCAGCGACTGCCGATCAGCTGCGGGTTCTCGTCAGGCCACGTCGAGATCTCGGGTGCGAGCGCTTTCTGTGTGGACACGGGTTGACCCTAATCGGAAATGGCGTTCTCGTCTAGAGAGAACAGTGCCCGTCTCAGCGCGGGATGTCGGCCTCGATCGCCGCTATCCGGGCGAGGTCCAGGCCCCACGGCCGATCCACCCCGACACGCCGATCGAGGTCCCACAGCACGCACTGCTCGCCGGGTTGCGCCGCGATCGACCACGCGATCACCGTTCTGCGCAGCTGCTCCTCCATTGAATCGCTGACCACCTCGATGGGTGCGCCGCCGTCGGGATGGTGATGCAGGAACCGGCCGTATGCCTTGTCGCAGAACTCGGCGTATCGGGCGGTGCACAGGATCAGCCCATGCCACGCCTCGTCCACCGCATGCGACGGCATCCCGATCACCTGGTTGTCGCGGATCGCCGCCGCACAACACCTCAGCCACTGCCGAAGGCCGGTGTCGATGAGCTCACGAGGCTGCCACGGACACGTCTTGAACACGGCAGGCGGAAGTTCGAGCTCCGACACCGCGTCGAGCGCGCGATCAAGCGGGTCAACGCGCCAACGTCGCACGCATACACCCTAGGTCTTGTAGCCGTTCCGAAGCGCCGTGATGTGGGAGCTGCCAAGCTCGGCGTGCGTTAGCCTGCCCGTGTGGACGCCGATAAAGCGCAGATCGCAGACGTTCTGATCCGCTACGCCACCGGAATCGACTTCAAGGACTGGGCGCTACTGCGCACCTGCTGGACCCAAGACGTCGACTGCGACTACGGCGAGGTCGGGCGGTACTCGGGTGTCGATGCCATCACCGACCTGATGACTCAGTTGCACGACGCCATGGGGCCGACGTACCACCGACTGACGAACTTCACGATCACTGTCGATGGGGATCGGGCCACGGCACGGTCCTACGTGCATGCCGTGCTGCAGGCGGTGCCCGATGATCCCGGCAGTTGGGTTGAGGCGCTTGGGCATTACGACGACGAACTCGTTCGAACCTCCGAGGGCTGGCGTATCGCCCGCCGCGCAACGAACATCGCCCGTGTGCAGGCCGGCGCTCCTTCGTGAGCATTCTGCCGGGACCGATCCGCCAAATCGGTTACATCGTCGAGGATCTCGACGCGGCGCTGGCGTCCTGGCTCGACCTGGGTGTCGGTCCGTTCTTCGTCATGTCCGGCATTCCCATCCGCGCGTCCTACCGCGGCCGGCCGTGCCAGGTCTCGATCTCGATGGCATTGGCCAATAGCGGGGAGATGCAGATCGAGCTGATCCAGCAGGAGGGTGACACCCCGAGCATCTACACCGAGTTCCTGGCGGCCAGTGGCCCTGGGTATCACCAACTGGCTTACTGGACCGACAATTTCGACGCCACCATGGCATCGGTACGGGAAGCCGGCTGGGAGGTGGTATGGCTCGGCGACGAGGATGTCGGGACGCGGTTCGCCTATGTCGAGCCGCCCAACAGTCCAGCCACAGTCATCGAGATCATGGAAGACAACGAAATCACCTCCGGCATGGGCAAATTCGTCCGGGAAGCGGCCGTTGAGTGGGACGGCAGCGACCCGATCCGCGTTCTCGGAGCGTAAGCGACCTATTTGTCGCGTTTGTCGCGCTTCATCACTTTGTCGGCGGCGGCCCAGTGTTCGTCCGAGACCCACAGCCGCGCAAAGGCTGCGACGGCCTCGGTAGTCGTCGCTCCTTTCATCACGCGCTTGATCTCACCCGCAGGACGGCTGGCCAGTGCGCGGGCGAGATCACGCCAGCCACCATCGAACGACGCGCGCGGGATGACGCGGTCGATCAGTCCTATCCGTTCGGCTTCCGCGGCGCCGATGATGGTGCCACTGCCCGCCAACAGCAATGCCCTGCTGTAGCCGACCAGCGTGACGAGACGCTCGGCCCCGCCCCACGCCGGCATGATTTCCAGCGACACCTGGTTGAAACCGACTTTGATGTCGTCGGCGGCCACCCGGATATCGGCCGAAACCGCGAATTCGGCGCCGCCGCCCAGCGCGTGGCCGTTCATCGCCGCGATCGTCGGTCCTGCAAAGCCGGCGATCCGGTCGCAGATGCTCCGCATCCGGAAAGCCATCGCCGACGCGTCGAGTTCGGTGCGCAGTGCGCTGAGTTCCTTGAGGTCGCCTCCGGAGACGAACGCGCGATCGCCCGCACCTGTGATCACGAGCGCAGCCGCGCCGTGCGCCCCGTCGAGCGCTTTCTCCAGCTGGTCCATCGTCTCCAGGGAGATGGCGTTGCGGGCATGCGGTCGGTCGATCGTGATGACCGCGAGGCCGTCGTCCAACTCGAGATCGACCATCAAGCGTTCTCCGTCTCCGGTATTGGCATTCTCTTCAGCGGAGAATAGCATCGTTGCGCGACGCCAAGGAGCAGCCGTACCAGCGATGAGCCGCGTGCGCGAAGAGCAGAGGAACATGCGAAACATCCCCGAGGACCTGACCAAACGCTATGTAGCAGAAGGGTGGTGGACGCAGGAGACCCTCGGGGATCTGGTGGCCGGCGGGCTGGCTGCCAATCCCGCCACGGCCTTCCACGTGCATTCCGCGGTGCGCCCATTCTCCGGCACCTTTTCCGACGTCGAGATCCAGGCCCGCAGGTTGGCCGAAGGGCTGCGCCTGCGTGGCGTCGGCGCCGGCGATGTCGTGGCAATTCAGCTGCCGAACTGGGTGGAGGCCGCCGCGGCGTTCTGGGCCTCGACATTCCTTGGTGCGGTGACCGTGCCGATCGTGCACTTCTACGGTCGCAGGGAACTCGGCCACATCATGTCGGCGGCTCGGCCGAAAGTCTTCATCACCACTGCCGAATTCGGCCGGATGACGTTCCAGGCCGACCTCTGCGCAGACGTGCCGATCGTCGGTCTGGTGGGCAGTACATACGACGACCTCCTGGCCGAGGAACCGATGACGGGCACCATCGCCGCGGACCCCGCCAGTCCCGCGTTGATCGCCTTCACCTCGGGCACCACGAGCAATCCCAAGGGCGTCATCCACAGCCATCAGACGCTTGGCTTCGAGACGCGTCAGCTCCTCGAGAACTACCCACCCGACCGTGGCAGGCAGCTGACTGCCACTCCGGTCGGCCACTTCATCGGGATGCTCGGAGCCTTCCTCATCCCGGTGCTCGAAGGTGCGCCCATCGACCTGTGCGACGTGTGGGATCCGGGGCGGGTACTCGAACTGATCGAACGCGACGGGTTGTCGATCGGCGGCGGGCCGCCCTACTTCGTCACCAGCGTGCTTGATCATCCGGACTGCACGCCGGACCACGTTCGCCACTTCACGACGGTCGGGCTCGGCGGCTCGACGGTTCCGGCCGCGGTGACCCGCCGGCTGGCCGACCTCGGAATGTTCGTGTTCCGCTCCTATGGCAGCACCGAGCACCCGTCGATCACCGGCTTACGACGCAGCGCGCCGGAGGACAAGCGGCTGTTCACCGACGGCGACGTCCGCCCCGGAGTGGAGATCCGGCTCGGCCCCGACGGCGAGATCTTCAGTCGCGGCCCCGATCTGTGCCTCGGCTACACCGACGATTCGATGACCAAGCGCGCGTTCGACACGGATGGTTGGTACCGCACCGGCGACGTCGGTGTCCTCGACGACGACGGATACCTCACCATCACCGACCGTAAGGCGGACGTGATCATCCGCGGTGGGGAGAACATCAGCGCACTCGAAGTCGAGGAGGTGCTCCTCGCCATGCCCGCCGTCGTCGAGGCCGTGGTGGTGGCGGTGCCTGACGACCGCCTCGGTGAGCGTGCGGCCGCGGTGCTGCGGGTTCGTGAGGGTCACGAAATGCCGACAATCGACGAGGTCCGTGCGCATTTCAAGGCAGCAGGCGTCGCCGTCCAGAAATGGCCGGAGGAGCTTCTTCGAGTCCCCAACGGCGAAGACTTCCCACGCACAGCGAGCGGCAAGGTGCAAAAGTTTCGGGTGCGGGAGCAGGTGCGTGAGAACGCCGTTACCACTCAGCCGTAAAACCTTGTTACCGTGGCAGCAGGAGAATAGGATTCTCGTAAGAGGATAAGGAGTCTTTCATGGGTCAGCTGTCACACCGGGTCGACATTCCGTTTCCGCTGTTCGACGCGGACAATCATCTGTACGAGCCGCCGGAGGCGATGACCAAGTACCTACCCAAGGAGTACAAGGACGTCGTCCAGTACGTCGAGATCAACGGCCGCACCAAGATCGCGCTGAAGGGCCAGATCAGCAACTACATCCCGAACCCCACCTTCTCGGTGGTCGCCAAGCCGGGCGCATGGGAGGAGTACTTCAAGTTCGGCAACCCCGACGGCAAGAGCAAGCGCGAACTCTTCGGTGAGCCGATGCGGGCGATTCCCGCCTTCTTCGAGCCCGAGCCGCGGCTGGAGAAGATGAACGAACTGGGTCTGGACCGTTCGCTGATGTTCCCGACGCTGGCCAGCCTGATCGAGGAGCGTCTCTCCGACGATCCGCTCGCCATCCACGTCATCATCCACGCGCTCAACGAGTGGCTGCACGAGGTGTGGGGCTTCAACTACAAGAACCGCATCTTCACCACCCCGGTGATCACCCTGCCCATCGTCGAGAAGGCGATCGAGGAGTTGGACTGGGCGGTCAAGCGCGGTGCCCGCGCGATCCTCATCCGCCCCGCGCCGGTGCCCGGGTTCCGCGGCCCGCGGTCGTTCGCGCTGCCCGAGTTCGACCCGTTCTGGCAGAAGTGCGTCGAGTACGACGTCTTCGTCGGCATGCACTCCAGCGACAGCGGTTACTCCCGCTACACCTCGGAGTGGGACGGTGCCGCGCAGGAAATGCTGCCGTTCCAGACCAACGCGATGTCGATCCTCAACGAGTGGCGGCCGATCCAGGATGCCGTGGCCTCCTGGGTAATTCACGGTGCACTGTTCCGGTTCCCGAAGTTGAAGGTGGGCATCGTCGAGGCCGGGTCGAAGTGGATGTTCCCGCTTCTGGACTCCATGGCCGAGGTCTACAAGAAGGCGCCCGAAGCCTTCCCGGGTAACCCGATGGAGGAGATCAAGAACCGCATCTTCGTCAGCCCGTTCTACGAAGAGGGCATCGACGATTTGATCAACCTGATCGGCGTCGACCAGGTGCTCTACGGCTCCGACTGGCCGCACCCTGAAGGCCTTGCGGAGCCGACCCACTATGTGACCGCGCTCGAGCACCTCTCCATGGAGGATCAGGCGAAGATCATGGGCGGCAACCTTGGTCGCCTCGTCACCGTGTGACGGGCACCCAAACCTTCAAGACCATCCCCGAGATGGTCTTGAGCGCGGCGGACCGGTTCGGCGATGCAGAAGCGGTTGTCGACGGTCCGCTGCGCCTCAGTTTCATCGAGGTCGTCGATCGGATTCGTTGCGCGGCAGGAGCGTTCGCTGATTTCGGTATCGGAAAGGGCGATCGGGTAGCGATCTGGGCGCCCAACTGCGCCGAGTGGATCATCGCCGCATTCGGCCTTTTGACCGCCGGCGGAGTCCTCGTTCCGGTGAATACGCGCTTCAAGGACGAAGAGGCGGCCGACATCATCACCCGCAGTGGGGCGAAGGCGGTGATGGCCCAGACGGGATTTCTCGGCCAGGACTACTCCGCCCCCGCAGGTATTCCGGTGATCGATCTGAAGTCCGACTTCCTTTCCGGCGGTTCACCGTTGGAGGCCGACGGTCTGGAGGGCACGGACATCTCCGACATCATCTTCACCTCGGGCACGACCGGGCGCCCGAAGGGTGTGATGATGAATCACCAGCAGAATCTGCGTCTCTACGCCGAATGGTGTGAGCTCGCCGACCTGCGCGAGGGTGACCGGTATCTGATGGTCAACCCCTACTTCCACACCTTCGGCTACAAGGCGGGACTGATCGCGTCATTCACGCGCGGGGCGACCATGGTTCCGGTGGACGTCTTCGATATCGACCGTGTCGTGGAACTGATTGCCGCCGAGCGGATCACGATGCTTCCCGGGCCGCCCACGCTGTATCACTCACTACTTGCGGTCGACGACAAGGGCAAGCTGTCCACCCTGCGCGCAGGTGTGACCGGTGCTGCGGATATTCCCGTGGAACTGGTCCGGCGAGTGCATGAGGAGTTGCCGTTCCAGACGCTGGCCACCGGCTACGGCTTGACCGAGGCGGGCACGGTGACGCTGTCGAGGCCAGGCGACTCCTTCGAAGACATCGCGACCACCGCGGGGAGCGCGTGCGACGGAGTCGAGGTTCGGATCGCCGACGATGGCGAGGTGCTGGTACGCGGTTACACCGTGATGCAGGGATACCTCGACGATCCCGCCGCCACCGCCGAAACGATCGATGACGACGGGTGGCTGCACACCGGCGACCTCGGCACACTCGACGCGGCGGGACGGCTGCGGATCGTCGGCCGCAAGAAGGACATGTTCATCGTCGGCGGCTTCAACGCCTATCCTGCCGAGATCGAGGGGTTCCTGCTGGAGCATCCGGCCGTCGCGCAGGCGGCCGTGATCGGCGTGCCGGATGAAAGGATGGGTCAGGTGGGCAAGGCGTTCATCGTCGCCAAGACGGGTGGACCGGCGATCAGCAGCGACGATCTCATCGAGTGGAGCCGCCAACGAATGGCGGGATTCAAGGTGCCCCGGTATGTAGAGTTCCTCGACAACCTGCCGTTGAACGCCACCGGCAAGGTGGTGAAGGACGAGTTGCACAAACGACACCGCTGAGCGTGCGCACAGCGTGTAAATAGCATTTCCGCAGGAAGGTCGGCATTTGTCGGGCCTGTGGGGGCAAGGTATCGTCGCGGCGATACGCAAAAAAGGATAATGGCATTCTCATGATCAGTGGGCATAGGACAAGGAGGTCGCCGTGCCGTCATTCAAGCGTCGTGCGTCGGTGACCGACCCCGATCCGGTCGAGGACGCGCCGAAGACGCCGGACGCCCCGATGAACGACGCGCTGACGCTGGCCGAAGTGGCTGAGGCCGAGGCGGCCGAGGCCGAGGCGATCGCCGCCGCGGCGCGCGCAAAGGCCCGGGCGATCCGGCTGCGTCGCGAAGCGCAGGAATCCGAAGCGGAAGCCAAGGCTGAAGCGGAGGCCGAAGCCGAAACCGCAGTCGCGGTGGATGCTGAGGCCGATGACGAGGCCGTCGTCGAGCATCCCGACACCGCCGACGAGGGACAAGAGGAGACCGCGCCACGCGGTCGCCGGTGGGGGCTCGTCCTCAAGATCGTCGCGATGACACTCGCGGTGCTCGGCACGGCCGCGCTGATCACGCTCAGCGTGCTCATGGTGAACCAGCATCGGAAAGTGGTCGCAACTCAACAGCTCGACGCGGAGTATCAAGCAGCCGGCCGGCAGAGTGTCGTGACCTTGATGTCGTTGGACTTCAACAACGCCGAAGCCGACGTGCAGCGCATCATCGACAACACGACGGGCCAGTTCCAGAAGGACTTCCAAGACCAGCAGGCCGATTTCGTCAAGGTTGCCCAGGATGCCAAGGTGATCACCGACGTCAACGTCACCGCCACCGCGGTCGAGTCGATGACCCCGACATCGGCCGTCGTGCTGATCGCCGCCACCTCCCGAGTCACCAATTCCTCTGGTGCAAAACAGGAGCCGCGCGCATGGCGGCTGTCGGTCAACCTCGAACGGGTGGACGGCGGACAGGTGAAGATGTCGAAAGTCGAGTTCGTACCGTGAGCGCCGACGAGAAAGCCACGCCCGAGGACGCACCCACCGCTGCGGAGAGTGGCGAGGCGGTCGAGATCACCGAATCCGGGGAAGTCCCAGAGGAGTCAAGCGCCGATATCGTCGAGGAGTCTGGCGTCAACGACGCCGAGCCTGCGGGTCGCAACGGCGCCCGCCGCCCACTGGGCGCCATTCTGGGCGTCGTTCTGGTGGCCGCGGCACTGGTGGTCTCCGCCGGAGTGGCCGGCTGGCTGTACTTCTATCAATACCGAGTGGATCAGCAGACCAATGCGGCGGCGGCCAACGTCGCGCTGGAGGCCGCGAAGAAGGGCACCGTCGCATTGCTGTCCTATGCGCCGGACACTCTCGAAAACGACTTTACGGCCGCCAAGTCGAATCTGACCGGTGACTTCCTTTCGTACTACACGCAATTCACCGAACAGATCGTCACGCCGGCTGCCAAGGAGAAACAGGTCAAGACCGTCGCCGCCGTCATTCGGGCTGCGGTGTCCGAGATGCAACCCGACTCGGCGACCGTGCTGTTGTTCATCAACCAAACGACCACCAGCAAAGAGAATCCGGACGGCGCGTTTGCGGCCAGTAGCGTCAAGGTCGGCCTGAAGAAGGTCGATGACCGCTGGTTGATCAACACATTCGACCCGGTATAACGCCAGAGTCCGTGGACGTTTCGGTCGTTGTCCCGCTGCCGATTTCGGTCGCCGACAATATGGCGGCTGCGTTCCTGCCGTTGGTGACTGCGCCGCCTCTGGTCCGCATCGTCGGTACCCTGCTCGGCGCGGTGGCAGAGTCCGGGCGCATCGTCGTCGCTGCCGCCGAACCTCTGATCGTCGACGTCGACGCCGCGCTGGCGTCCGACAACCTGGGTGCGGTAAGTGTCGCGGCCGTCACCGGATCGGCGTCCAGAGCTGACTGCCTGAAGGCAGCATTGGAATACCTTCGGCACGCATCGTTCTCGACGACCCACGTGCTGGTTCACGACATCGCCAGCCCGTTGGTATCGGCCGAGGTCGCGCAGCGAGTGATCGATGGCCTGCAGGGCGGCGGCGCCGTGGTGATGCCGGCACTCGCGGTGACCGACAGTGTCAAGGCCGTCGATGTGCACGGCTCGGTCAGCGCCACGGTGGATCGGTCGGTGTTGCGCGCCATCCAATTTCCCCGCGGTTTCGCCATCGACGCGCTGGCCGGGTTGCTCGCACAGCACACGTCCGACGATTTCGACGAGATCGCCGTCGCGCTTGGCGCCGCCGCGCCCATCACCTTCGTCGACGGTGACCCGCACGCGTTCCGCGCCGAACTTCCCCGAGACACCGAGTTCTTCGAGGCGATCATCGCGAGCAGGTGAGCAGAGTCAACGGCGCGTGAGTAGGCGTTCGGCGACGGCGATGTCCGAAGCGTAGGTCACCTTGAGGTTGCGTTGTTCGCCGCGGAACGTGCGTACCTCGATTTCGGTGAATGCCTCGACGCATGACGAGGTATCGGTGCCCTCGAACCCGTCCCGTGCCGCGGCACGATATGCCTCGAGCAGTGCCACGGCGCGAAAGGCCTGAGGTGTCTGGACGCGCACCAGGTCGCTCATCGATACGATGCCGTCATCGCCGCTGGTGCGGACCAGATCGGCAGCGGGTATCGCGGGGATTGCACCGCCGAACTCTTCTGCGACCGACACCGCGGTGGCGAACATGTCGCGGCCGGCGAGCGGTCGGGCAGCGTCGTGGATGACGACGACGGCGACGGCCCCGGACTCGATGTCATCGGCCAGATACGCCAACACATTGGACTCCGACGCGTGCCTGCTGTCGCCGCCCTCGACGAACTCCACTGTCGCTGAGGGTAGTTCCCGCCGTATCGTGTCCCGCGCAAGCTCAAGCTCGCCGCGCCGGAACACCAGCACGGTGCGAGCGATCTCCGGAACCCGGGTCAACGTGTCGATCGACCAGGCCACCATGGAGCGGTCGGCGATCTTTACATAGGCCTTGTTGCCGTCGGCCCCGACCCGCGTCCCCAGACCGGCTGCAAGCACAACGGCCACGGCACGGGACCCCGGCGTCGCGCTCATTGCCATATCTTGTCACTGCGGTCGCCGTCGCGTGGGTGCGCGCCCGTGGGCGGTCAGCTGGTCAGACCGAAGGCGTTGTGCACCTTGGTCGGCGTGATTCGCACCACCAGTTCGCCGGGCACCCCGTTGCGGCGGCCGAATCTCGGCCCGATCCGCACGTGTACCACCAACCGTCGCCCGTCAATCTTCTGCGTGGCGGTCGTAGTCGAACCGCTCGAGGCGCACTTCGTCGGCAGGCGGGCGGCAGGTCGACGCGCCGGTCGCCGTGGTGAACGGCGAATTCGCCGAGCAGGCGCACTGAGAACTGGTCCACGCTTCGATCGTGAATCGCGGTCGTCGCGAAGGCGTGAGTAATGCACTACCCCATGTCCTCGCAGACAGATGCGGTGGACTTTGGTGAAAATGTAGCGATGAGCGACGCGCAGCACGAGCCGATCACGATCCAGCACCGCGTTCGCCGGATGACGGGTCGTGATCCCGACGAGCCGCATCGGGTGGCGACGCCGCTCGAGCTTCTGTTCGACCTGACCTTCGTCATCGCCTTCGGCATAGCCGCTAACGAGTTCGCCCATCTGCTGGCCGAAAACCATATCGGCGCCGGTCTGCTCGGCTTCTCGCTCGCCACGTTTTCGGTGTGCTGGGCCTGGATCAACTTCAGCTGGTTCGCCTCGGCCTATGACACCGACGACTGGGTCTACCGGCTGATGACGATGCTGCAGATGGTCGGCGTCATCATCATGGCGCTTGGCTTCCCGCCGATGTTTGCATCGATCGAGCATGGTGAGCACGTCGACAGCCGGGTGATGGTGGCCGGCTATGTGATCATGCGAATTTCGCTGGTAGGGCAGTGGTTACGAGCGGCCAAACAGGACCCCGCACGTCGCTCGGCCTGTCTCACCTATGCGCTGTGGGTCAGTGTGGCTCAGGTCGGTTGGATCGGAGGAGCAATGGCGCACAAGTCGATCCCCGTGACATTTGTTCTGGTCGCTGTGCTGATCGGCATCGAAACTCTGGGGCCGATCATCGCCGAGTATCGCAGCGGGGGCACCCCATGGCACCCCCATCACATCGCCGAACGCTACGGCCTGTTGGCGATCATCGCGCTCGGTGAGGGTGTGGTCGGCACCGTCGCGACATTGTCGGCCGTGGTCAGCGCGCAGGGCTGGTCGTTCGATTGCGCGTTCGTCGTGGTGGCCGGCATCGGACTGACGTTCGGAATGTGGTGGTCGTATTTCGTGGTGCCGCAGGCTGAGTTGTTGCACGCCCACCGCGAACGGTCCTTCTGGTTCGGCTACCTACCGATCGTGATGTACGGCGCGATCGTGGCGACGGGAGCCGGCCTGCATGTAGCGGCCTATTTCATCGAGCACGACTCCAAGCTGAGCTCCGTGCAAACAGTCTTGGCGGTGGCCCTGCCGGTCGGTCTGTACGTCATTTCCATCTACGCGCTCTATTTCGTCATCGTGCGGAAGGTCGCGCTGTTCCACATCGTCCTTCTGGTCCTCACCGCGGTGGTGCTCGTCATTGCCGTGTGGCTGGCCGTAGTGGGTTACTCGATGGCCAACTGCCTCCTCGTCGTCACGCTGGCGCCGCTGGTGACAGTGATCGGCTACGAAGTGGCGGGTCATCGGCACGCCGCCGCAGACATCCACAAGGCGTTGGAGGCCCGCTAGCGAGGCGGTGCCGGAGTGGCCTCGAAGCCCTCCATCAGCATCCTTTCTTGGTCGGCCCTCATCACGGCGCGCGCCTTGCGGCGGGTGATGAGGATGCCGACAACGGCGAGCACCCAGATGGCGTACTGAACGGTCCAGGCCAGCCGGAACGCATCGAACGAGATCTCGCCCACCGCGTCCAGAATGACGCCCATGGCCTGCATGACGAGCAGTGACGCGATGAAACCGCCCATGTTGACCATTCCCGACGCGGTGCCAAGCGTCGCCCGCGGGTTGAAGGTGCGGGCGAAATCGAATCCGACCATTGATCCGGGACCACCGACCGAGATGACCACGACCAGAACCACCAGCAGCCAGAGCGGCGCACGGTCGGGGAGGGCCAGCACCACTGACCAGATGACGGCATTGCTGGCGATGATGCAGAGCACCAGCCGCGACCTGCGGTGCGGGTGGCGCCCGGTGAAGATGCCGATCAGGATGCCCGCAGAGATGGCGGCGACCACCGAGATGGTCAGCAGGGTTCCCGCGATGGTTGCCGAAAGACCCTGGGCCACCGTGAGATACGGGACACCCCACATCAAAGCGAACACCGTCACCGAGAATTGGGTGCCCATATGTGTGAAGAAACCCAAACGTGTCCCGGGCCGCAACCACACCGTTTTGACACTGGCCATGATTTCGCGGACCGACGTGGCCTCGTGTTCGACCACATGGCCCTCGGGCGTGTCGTGGACCAGGAGCAGCGTCAGCACGATCGACAGCAGTCCCAGCGCGGCCACCGAGACGTACGCGGTGGTCCAGCCCAAACCGGCGAGCAGGGCGAAGAAGGGAATGGCGGACAGCACCTGACCAAGCTGGCCGCAGATTCCGGTCAACTGCGTGACCAGCGGCACCTTCCGAGGTGTGAACCAGTGCGGAACCAGGCGCAGCACCGAGATGAACGTGAATGCGTCACCCAGACCGACCACCGCGCGTGCGCCGATGGCGACAGGCAGGGATTCGGTGAACGCCAACGCCAGCTGGCCCGAGGCCATCAGCGCAGCGCCCGCGACGATCAGAGTCTTGGAGCCGAACCGATCGAGCAGCAGGCCTGCCGGCACCTGCGCGCCCGCATAGACGATCACTTGCAGTACGACGAACGCCGACAAGACGGTGGGGCCTGCGTTGAACCGGTCGGCGGCGTCGAGCCCGGAAACACCAAGGGTGGTGCGGTCGAGGACGGCGACGATGTAGGCCACGAGCCCGGTGGTCCACACAATCCAGGGACGCACGCCGAACCTCATAACTGCATGACTGCCAATTTGTCTTAATGTCTGCCACCTGTCATCCTCCGGCAACGACTGGCTCAGAAGCCAATTGGTAGGCGGTGAGGTGCCTCACCCGGTGGGCCGCCGGGGGACAATAAAGTTGGCTGATTCTGCATATCTTCGTCAAGCCAGAGTTTACCCAGGCGTCAAATATGCTGATAGTGACGTACATATTGATTAGCTGAAAAAACCTGAACCGAATCACGATTTCTTCGCTCGGAGTCTGTCGCGCACGCTACAGTGGTCCGCATGAACCGTCGCGGTCCACAGCTACTCCGCGCCCTGGGGTCGATCGGAGTGCGCTCCGTTGGCTGAGTACCGCCTCGATGAGCTTTCCCGGATCTCCGGTGTCAGTACCCGCAATATCCGCGCCTACCGCGAGCGTGGACTGCTGGACCCGCCACGCCGGGTCGGCCGTTCGGCCTATTACGACGACTACCAGCTGTCGCAATTGCGCACCATCAACCAGCTACTTCGCCGGGGATTCAACTCCGCCCACATCGCCGAGTTCTTCGCGAGTATGCGTGAGGGCGCGGATCTGGCCGACATTCTGGGCATTCAGCGCGCGCTGCTCGGGTCGCCGGTCAACGACTCCGAAACCGAGTCCGCAGGAGGCAAGAGTCCAGCAGAGGACAAGCCGGCGCCGAGACCACGCGCGCTCGACATCGATCCGCACGGTGACACAGCGAGCATGCTGATCGACTACGGCTTGGCAGAACGGCGCCAGGGCCTCGTCGTCGTCGTCGATGCGACGATCGCCGAGATCCTTGGGCGAGCGACGGATCAGCTGCAGTACGTCCACGCGCTGCTGCGGTTCTACGAGTCGAGTCGGGACGCCGCCGATGCCTTGGCCAGCGGCTTCGTCCGATCACTCGAGGAGGTCATGGACGCCAGGTTCGGCAACGGCCGTGAGCCAGAGCCCGGCGAGGTCGACGAACTGGGCCAGCTCACCCAGAACTATCGCGAGCTGTGGGGCCACGTCCTGTCGGATCGCCTGGAGGAGTCGATGCAGCGGCAGTTGTTGGCTGGAGCGTCGGGACCCTCCACGAGGGCTCTGTTGAGTGAGCTCCTGCGCCTGTAGGCGGAGCGTATTACACCCTGCTGACCGCCGGGTCACCCCCGAAGCGCTGAGCCAGCCACACCGGAATGATCGCGACGATCGTCAGCGCCGCGGCGACCACATTGATCACCGGCGCCTGGTTGGGGCGGAACAGGTTTCCGAAGATCCAGATTGGCAGTGTCTGCACAGTGGGACCGGCCGTGAAGGTCGTGACGACGATCTCGTCGAAGGACAGGGCGAATGCCAACACCGCTCCGGCCAGGACGGACCCTCGCATCATCGGGAATGTCACGTAGCGGAAGGTCTGCCACGGTGACGCGCCGAGGTCGGCTGAGGCGTCTTCCAGATTGCCGTCCATTCGACGCAGCCGTGCCTGGGTGTTGTTGAAGACGATGACGACGCAGAATGTGGCGTGCCCGACGATGACGGTGGCCAGGCCGAGCGACACGCCGAGCGCAGACGTGAACGTCGCATTCAAGGCAATTCCGGTGACGATACCGGGGAGCGTGATCGGAAGTACCACAAGGAAACTCACCACATGCTTACCAAAGAAGCCGTAGCGCTGCACTGCGACGGCGGCCATCGTCCCCAGCACCAGCGCAATCGCCGTTGCGCCGAGGCCGACCACGGCCGAGTTGGCGAGCGACTGCCACATGCCATGGCTGTTCCAGGCGTCCGACCACCAACCCAGCGTGAAACCCGTCGGAGGAAATGCGAATGTGCGGGAGCTGTTGAAGGCGTTCACCACAACCAGGAGCAGTGGTGCGTAAAGGAATAGCAGTACGAGCACTGTCCATCCGCGGACCAGGCGCCGGCCGGTGTTCGACAGCATCAGATGTTCTCCAGCGCGCCCGTGCGCCGCATCGCGAGCAGGTATGCCACGATCGCCACCAGCGGGATGATCGACAGCGCCGCAGCCAGCGGCTGGTTGTTGGCGGTGACGAGTTGGCCGTAGATGATGTTGCCCAGCAGTTGGGTCTTGCCTCCCACGATCGTCACCGCGATGTAGTCGCCGAGCGATAGCGAGAAGGTGAAGATCGAGCCTGCGGCGATGCCGGGGAATACCAACGGCGCCACTACCATTCGCAGGGTCGACAGGTCGGAGGCGCCGAGGTCGGCACTCGCGTCGAGCAGCGAGTTCGGGACGCGAGAAAACGCCGCGAACACCGGAAGGACCATGTAGGGCAGCCACAGGTAGGTCAGGGTCACGATGGTGGCGGTCAGGCCGTATCCGGGTGTGTAGCCGGTTGCCCAGGACAGCGGCCCCTCCGGGGACAGCAGCATGCGCCAGGCGTACGCCTTGACCAGATAGCTGGCCCACAGCGGCGTCGTCACCGCCACCACGAGCGCCAATCGCACACGCGGCGAGGCGATCTTGGCCATATAGAACGCCAGCGGCACGGCGAGCACCGCGCAGATCACTGTGACCGACAGTGCTACCGATACGGTGCGCACCGCCGCTGTCCTGAAGAGCTCGTCGGTCAGCACCCGCACGATGTTGTCGAGGGTGAATGTGCGCACCACCGCGCCGGTGAACGCATTCGTGCTCCAGAAGGCCGAAACTAGCAGCACTGCAAGCGATCCGAGGTATGCCACCACTAACCAGGTCAGGGGAGGCGCCAGCAGTAACGCGAGGCTGATGCGTCGTCGAATCGACGTTGGCATCGACATTGACGGTGCGGACCCGCGCAGGTTCAGCCCTTGATCTGTTGCCATTTGTCGACCCACTCGCTGTAGGCCGTGCAGTTGTCACCGCTGCCGTCGACGCAGTTCTTCTGTGGTGTGGTCCAGTAGTGGATCTTGGCGGCGAAATCCTCGTCGGTGGCGTGATAGATGTCGCAGAAGTCCGGTTCGACGGTGTGCTCACACGCCTTGGCGTTCGACGGTGCCTCACCGAAGAATTCGGCGACCTGGGCGTTGACCTCCGGCGAGGAGATCCAGTCCATCCACTTGTACATGCAGTTGGGGTGGGAGGCCTTCGACGAGATCATCCAGGTGTCAGACCACCCTGTGGAGCCTTCCTTGGGCAGGACCGTGTTGACCTGCACTCTGTTCTCGGCGCCGATGGTGTTTGCGATGACCTGCCAGGTCGTCCCGATGACCGAAGTGCCAGATTCGAAAGCCTGCACTTCCTTGGTGTAATCCGACCAATACTCGCCGATGTTCTCCCGCTGCTTCTTGAGCAATTCGGTTGCGGCGTCGAGCTGTTCGGGTGTCAGTGAATACGGATCTTTGATCCCGAGTTCCGGTTTGGACTTGGACAGGTACAGCGCCGCGTCGGCGATGTAGATGGGGGAGTCGTATGCGGTGACCTTGCCCTGATATCTGCCCGCGTCGTCGAACACCGCCGACCACGAGTCCGGCGCATCGCGAACGACGTCGATGTTGTACATCAGGAGATTGGCGCCCCAGCCGTGCGGGATCCCATACATCTGCCCGTCGACCGAATTCCAGGGCTTGTCCTTGAGGAAGGACGAAATGGATGCGTAGTTCGGCACGAGGTCGGTGTTGACCGGCGCCACATCGCCGGCATAGATCAACCGGAGCGTCGCGTCGCCTGACGCCGATACGCCGTCGTACTGACCGCTGCGCATCAGTTGCACCATCTCGTCGGACGTGTTCCCGAGTTTCACGTTGACCTGGCAACCGGTCTGCTGCTCGAACGGCGTCACCCAATTGGCGTCTGGGTCGTTGGAACCGTCCTCGGCGTAGCCCGCCCACGCGACGAGGTTCAGCTCACCCTCGCCGTCGCCGACGGCGGCCAACGGCTCCATCGCCGGCGGCGTCTCGCCGCCACCGGATTGTTCGGAACCACAGGCCGTGATGCCGGCCAGGACGAGCGCGACGCATGCGGCAAGTACCAAACCGGCCGGAGACTTTGACGGCATTCGCTACTCCTCGTTCGTCAGGGTATGGATGGCTTTTTCGGGCCATGCCAACGTGATCGGGCTGCCGTGGTGCAGGTCGGGAGGCAGCCACGTGCTGGCGGTGAGGACCGTGGCGGTCAGGGTGACGCCGATCTGCGTGCTCGCGGTGATCCGGGTGGTAGGCCCGGCGTAGATGATTTCGGACACCGTCGCCGCGACCGTGCGTACGCCGGGCACGGAGTCGGTATCGGCCGCGAAGACGCCGATGCGCTCAGGCCGGACCACGAACATCCCGGCGCGGCCGACGAGCGCCTCGGCGGCGGCACCGTCGAGCACGTTCGACGTTCCGACGAAATCCGCGACGAATCTGCTGACCGGATTCTCATAGACCTCGCGGGCGGCACCGACCTGCTCGATTCGGCCGTGATTGAACACCGCCAGCCGGTCACAGACGCTCAGCGCTTCATCCTGGTCATGGGTGACGATGACGAACGTGATGCCGACTTCGCGCTGGATCGCCTTGAGTTCGATCTGCATCTGCTCGCGAAGCTTTAGGTCCAGCGCGCCGAGCGGCTCGTCGAGCAGCAACACCCGCGGCCGCCCCACCAGTGCGCGCGCGAGCGCCACCCGTTGACGCTGGCCGCCCGACAGCTGCTCCGGGCGCCGACGTGCGTGCTCCGTGAGCCGGACCATGTCGAGCGCCTCGCCGGTGCGACGCCTGCGCTCGGCCTTGGGCACGCCACGCACCTTCATGCCGTACTCGACGTTCTGCGCGACGGTCATATGAGGGAACAGCGCGTACTCCTGGAACACGGTGTTGACGTCGCGGCGCTGGGCTGGCAGGTCGGTGACGTCGACGCCGCCGAGCTTGATCACCCCGGCGCTGGGCGGCTCGAATCCCGCGATCATCCGAAGGACGGTGGTCTTTCCGGAACCCGACGGACCCAGGATCGCGAAAAATTCGCCGTCGGAGACCGACAGGTCGGCGCCTTCGACAGCCACGATCGCAGTGCCGAACTCCTTTCGGACACCGATCAGCTCGACCTGCGGATCTCGAACGACACCAGGCACATCCACAGCGGATTGTGCGCCGATCGTTCCCGAGGGCCCCGAAAGCATGGCCAATCGTATGAATTCGAATGGCCGGACCGCAGGTCATCGGGGATTCGCGCGTGGGTCCGGCTGGGAGCCTGGAAAAAAATCTTGATACAGCTGTGACCGGTGGCGCTGACGTGAAACCTGATGCAGCTGTCGTACTCTGTGGCACGTGTCAATTTCGCGTCGCGACGTGCTGAAAGGCGCCGCCGCGATGCCTGCCGCGCTGGTCGCGGGCACCGGCCTGCAGGCGCTGATGTCGGCGGCCGTCCCCGCGACGGCTTCGGCGGCGCCGTTGGGCGTTCTGCTCGATTACGCCGCCGGTGTCATCAGCGCCAGCGACATCCGGGGCTCGGGCGCCTTGGGCGCCATTCGGTACGTCTCGGACCGCCGCCCGGGCGGCGCCTGGATGCTGGGGAAGCCGATCCAGCTTGCCGAGGCGCGGGACCTTTATCGAAGCGGCCTCAAGATCGTGTCCTGCTACCAGTACGGCAAGCAGGACACCGCGGACTGGCTCGGTGGGCAGAACGCCGGAGTTGCGCACGCCAAGCGGGGCTGGGAACTACACGTTGCCGCCGGCGGCTCCTACGGCGCGCCCATCTACACGTCGATCGATGACGATCCGACCTATGAGCAGTACAAGCAGCAGGTCGCACCCTATTTGCGCGGTTGGGAGGCGGTGCTGGGCCACCAGCGCACCGGCGTCTACGCCAACTCCAAAACGATCGAGTGGGCCATTCAGGACGGGCTGGGCGCGTGGTACTGGCAGCACAACTGGGGATCCCCGGGGAAGATCGCCCACCGGGCCGCCCATCTGCATCAGGTCGAGATCGACAAGCGCTCCGTCGGGGGCGTCGGCGTGGACATCAATCACATACTTCAGCCCCAATTCGGGCAGTGGGACTAAAAACCTTACCGGTCAGTAAGTAGAGCCAGCAAACTTTCCGCGGCGGCCGGCCCCGTAGGCAAGACAAATCGAGCCATGTTGTCGCATCTGGGCCTCGCGATGCCGCAGGTCAAAAGTGCCAAAATATTTACATAACGATTCGATAACAATACTGCCTTGATCTGCGCTGTTGCGCCTACTCGACCGTAACCACCCGCATGCAGGACGTTTGTCCCGGATAGGTTCGGCCCGTCTGGAGGCGCGCGTTATCGAAGCGCCGGTTACCCGTGCGTAGAACTCGCTAGTAACCATTTCGGCCGCGAAAGTGGCGGCGCCTCTTATGACACTCTTAGTGCAGCTGGAGTTGTCCGCTAGACCGGACGAACGAGTCGGGATTCGACGCTGAATCGCATGGCCGCCGCGCGGGAGCGGCAGGCCAGCCAGCTTCTAGAGACGACACAGCCGACACAGACGACGTGCGATACGCGCTAGACGGTACCGAGGGAGAACACAAGACGTGACGATCAACGAGCAGCACCGGGTGTCCACCGAATCAGCCACCGAGCGTCCCGGAGCCCGTCAGCCCGTGCACGCGCTCGTTGATCGGTTGAACGCGGGTGAGCCCTATGCCGTCGCGTTCGGCGGCCAGGGTGCGGGGTGGTTGGAGAACCTCGAAGAACTCGTCAGCTCGGCCGGCATCGAGTCCGAACTGAGCCAGATCGTCGCTGAGGCCGAACTCCTCCTCGAGCCCGTTGCCCGTGAACTCGTCGTCGTACGGCCGATCGGCTTCGAACCCATGCAGTGGGTGCGGGCGCTGGCCGCCGAGGAACCGTTGCCTCCGGCCAGGCAACTCACCACCGCTGCGATCTCGGCGCCCGGAATTCTGCTCAACCAGATCGCCGCCATCCGTGCGCTCGTCCGCCAGGGGCTGGATCTGTACGGCGCCCCGCCGGTGGCCACAGCGGGACACTCCCAGGGCAAGTACGCGTGCCACGCGCTGACCGCCAAGGGCGCCCGCGACGCCGAGATCCTGGCGATGCTGCAACTCGGGGGAGCGGCTGGGTCGCTGATATCTCGTCGCCGGGGCATGGTGGGCCGCGGTAACAAGACGCCAATGGTGTCGGTCACCAATGTCGACCCGGAACGCATCGGCGAACTGCTGGAGGAGTTCAGCAAAGACGTCCGCACCGTGCTCCCGCCGGTGCTGTCGATCCGGAACGGCAGGCGCTCCGTCGTCATCACCGGCACGCCCGAGCAACTCGGTCGATTCGAGCTCTACTGCAGCAAGATCACCGAGCGCGAAGAAGCCGAGCGCAAGAACAAGACCCGCGGCGGCGCCGTCTTCGCCCCGGAGTTCAACGGCATCCAGGTCGAGGTCGGCTTCCACACCCCGCGCTTGGCCCCTGCGGTCGACCTCATCACCGGATGGGCGGCGCGCACCCAGCTGGATCCCGACCTCACCCTCGACTTCGCCGAGTCGGTGTTCGTCAAGCCGGTCGACTGGGTCGCCGAGATCGAGCGCCTCCACGCCTCCGGCGCCAAGTGGATTGTCGACCTCGGTCCCAGCGACACCGCCACCCGACTGACAGCGCCGATCGTCCGCGGTCTTGGCCTCGGCCTGATCCCCGCGGCCACGCGGGTGGGTCAGCGCAACCTGTTCACCGTCGGCGCTGAGCCCGAGGTGCTGCCCCCGTGGTCGAGCTATGCGCCCACCACGGTGAAGCTGCCCGACGGTTCGGTGAAGCTGTCCACCAAATTCACCCGGTTGACCGGGCGGTCGCCGATCCTGCTCGCAGGCATGACCCCCACGACCGTCGACGCCAAGATCGTCGCCGCGGCGGCCAACGCGGGCCACTGGGCCGAGCTGGCCGGCGGCGGCCAGGTCACCGAGGAGATCTTCGCCGACCGCATCGCCGAGCTCACCACTCTGCTCGAGCCGGGCCGCGCCGTGCAGTTCAACACGCTGTTCCTGGATCCCTATCTGTGGAAGCTGCAGGTGGGCGGGAAACGATTGGTGCAGAAGGCACGTCAGTCCGGCGCCCCGATCGACGGTGTCGTGGTCAGCGCGGGCATCCCCGATCTCGAGGACGCCGTCGAGCTGATCGGCGAGCTGAACACCGTCGGCCTCAGCCACGTGGTGTTCAAACCCGGCACGGTCGGCCAGATCAAGTCGGTCATCAACATCGCCACCGAGGTGCCCGGTAAGGACGTGATCGTGCACATCGAGGGTGGGCGCGCGGGCGGTCACCACTCGTGGGAGGACCTCGACGACCTCCTGCTGGCGACGTATGCCGATTTGCGGAAGCTTTCGAACATCACCATCTGCGTCGGCGGTGGCATCGGCACGCCCGAACGAGCGGCGGAGTACCTGTCCGGTGCCTGGGCCACGCCTTACGGATTCCCTGAGATGCCGGTCGACGGGATTCTCGTCGGAACCGCAGCCATGGCGACGCTGGAGGCGACCACCTCGCCCGCCGTCAAGCAGATGCTGGTCGAGACCAGCGGCACCGAACACTGGATCAGCGCTGGAAAGGCCAACGGCGGCATGGCTTCCAGCCGCAGCCAGCTGGGCGCAGACATTCACGAGATCGACAACACGGCGTCCCGTTGCGGCCGACTGCTCGACGAGGTTGCCGGCGACGCCGACGCCGACGCCGTCGCGGCGCGTCGTGACGAACTGATCGCCGCGATGGCCAACACGGCCAAGCCCTACTTCGGTGACATCAGCGACATGACCTATCTGCGGTGGCTGAAGCGCTATGTCGAGCTGGCGATCGGTGACGGTGACAGCACCGCGGACACCGCGACCCCCGACAGCCCGTGGATCGCCGACACCTGGCGGGACCGGTTCGCCGACATGCTGAAGCGCGCCGAGGCGCGGCTGCATCCGCAGGACTCCGGGCCGATCGCGACGCTCTTCACGGATAGCCCCGAAGGTCAAGCGCTGCTGGACAATCCGCAGAACGCGATCGATCTTCTTTCGGATCGCTACCCCGATGCCCAGACGCTCAAGCTGCACCCGGCCGACGTACCGTTCTTCATCACGCTGTGCAAGACGCCGGGCAAGCCGGTCAACTTCGTGCCCGTCATCGACAAAGATGTGCGCCGCTGGTGGCGCAGCGATTCGTTGTGGCAGGCGCACGACGCGCGCTACACCGCCGACCAGGTGTGCATCATCCCGGGCACGCAGGCGGTCGCCGGGATCACGCGCGTCGACGAGCCCGTCGGCGAACTGCTGGACCGTTTCGAGCAGGCGTCCATCGACGAGTTGCTAGCGGCGGGTGCCGAGCCGACGCCGGTGGTCTCCCGCCGGCAGGCCCGCAACGATGTCACCGGTGCGCTCGCGGTCGTGCTCGATTCGCCCGACGTGCTGTGGGCGGGCCGGACGGCCATCAACCCGGTGCACCACATCGGCGCGCCGGATGAGTGGCAGGCGAACGAGAACCGCAGCGCCACACACCCGTCCACCGGTGCCCGGCTCGAATTGACCGGCGAGACCGTCACGCTGAGTGTTCCGCTGAGCGACATCTGGATCGACATTCGCTTCACGCTTCCGTCCTGCACCGTCAACGGCGGTATGCCGGTCGTGACCGTCGAGGACGCGTCGAAGGCGATGCGCTCGGTTCTCGCGATCGCTGCGGGAGTCGACGGTCCCGACGCGTTGCCGCCGGTGCACGACAACACCGCGACGGTCAACGTCGAATGGGATCCCGAAGAGGTCGCCGACCACACCGGTGTCACCGCGACGTTCGGGGCACCGCTGGCGCCCGGTCTCACGCTGGTGCCGGATGCGCTCGTCGGCCATTGCTGGCCGGCGGTTTTCGCGGCCATCGGCGCCGCGGTCACCGACGACGGGGTTCCCGTCATCGAAGGTCTGCTGAGCTTGGTGCACCTGGATCACGCCGCGCACCTGCTCACCCCGATGCCGAAGACGGCCGCCCAATTGACGGTCATCGCAACGAGTTCGGCGGCGTTCGACAGCGAGTACGGCCGTGTTGTGCCGGTCACCGTGGACGTCGCCGATGCCGACGGCAACGTGTTGGCGAAGCTGGAGGAACGGTTCGCCATTCGGGGCCGTACAGGTGGGGCCGAACTGAGCGACCCGCCGCGTGCCGGCGGCGCGATCACCGATAACGCGACTGAGACGCCGCGTCGCCGCCGTCGTGACGTCACTGTGGCGGCGCCGACCGACATGCGTGCCTTCGCGGTGGTCTCCGGGGATCACAATCCGATCCACACCGACCGTGCCGCCGCGCTGCTGGCCGGGCTCAAATCGCCCATCGTGCATGGCATGTGGCTCTCAGCGGCGGCCCAGCACGTAGTCGCCGCCACCGATGGCAAGGCCGCTCCGCCGGCCCGTGTGGTCGGCTGGACGTCTCGATTCCTCGGCATGGTCCTGCCCGGCGATGACATCGACTTCCGTGTCGACCGAGTCGGAATCGACCGTGGCGCAGAGATCGTCGAGGTCGCCGCGCGCGTCAACAACGAGCTCGTCATGTCGGCGACGGCACAGCTGGCCGCACCGAAGACCGTCTACGCGTTCCCCGGCCAAGGCATCCAGCACAAGGGCATGGGCATGGAGGTCCGCTCCCGGTCCAAGGCCGCGCGCAAGGTGTGGGACACCGCCGACAAGTTCACCCGCGACACGTTGGGCTTCTCGGTGCTGCACGTGGTGCGGGACAACCCGACCAGCCTGATCGCCAGCGGTGTGCACTACCACCATCCCGACGGTGTGCTGTTCTTGACGCAGTTCACCCAGGTTGCGATGGCGACGGTGGCGGCCGCTCAGGTCGCAGAGATGCGTGAACAGGGTGCATTCGTCGAAGGTGCGTTGGCCTGCGGACACTCCGTCGGCGAGTACACGGCGCTGGCATGTGTCAGCGGTGTCTACGAGTTGGACGCACTGTTGGAGGTGGTGTTCCACCGCGGCAGCAAGATGCACGACATCGTTCCGCGCGACCACCTCGGCCGCTCCAACTACCGGCTGGCCGCGATCCGGCCGTCGCAGATCGATCTCGACGATGCCGATGTTCCCGGATTCATCGACGAGATCTCCGAGCGCACCGGGGAATTCCTGCAGATCGTGAACTTCAACCTTCGCGGCTCGCAGTACGCCATCGCCGGCACGGTCCACGGTCTGGAGGTGCTGGAGGAAGAGGTCGAGAAGCGTCGCGAGATCAGCGGTGGCAAGCGGTCGTTCATCCTGGTGCCCGGCATCGACGTACCGTTCCACTCGTCTGTGCTTCGCGTGGGCGTCGCCGACTTCCGCCGCTCGCTCGAGCGCGTCATGCCGCGCGACGCGGATCCCGACCTGATCGTCGGCAAGTACATCCCGAACCTGGTGCCGCGGCCGTTCACGTTGGACCGCGACTTCATTCAGGAGATCCGCGATCTGGTGCCCGCCGAGCCGCTCGACGAGATTCTCGCCGACTACGACACCTGGCGGAACGAGAAGCCGCGCGAGTTGATGCGCAAGGTCGTGATCGAGCTGCTGGCATGGCAGTTCGCCAGCCCGGTGCGATGGATCGAAACACAAGACCTGCTCTTCATCGAGGAGGCCGCAGGCGGTCTTGGCATCGAACGGTTCGTCGAGATCGGTGTGAAGTCGGCACCGACCGTCGCGGGTCTTGCGACCAACACGCTCAAGCTTCCGGAGTATTCGCACAACACCACCGAGGTGCTGAACTCCGAGCGCGATGCCGCGGTGCTGTTCGCCACGGACACCGACCCCGAGCCGGACCTCGACGCGGACAACGGAGCCGACGCGGCGCCGGCGGCGGTGGAATCGGCCGCCCCAGTCGAGGCCGCACCCGCACCCGCCGCACCCGCCGCACCCGCGGCGCCGTCGGGTGGGCCGCGCCCGGACGATCTCACCTATGACGCCGCCGACGCCACAACGGCATTGATCGCGTTGTCGGCGAAGATGCGCATCGATCAGATCGAAGCGCTGGACTCCATCGAGTCGATCACCGACGGAGCGTCGTCGCGGCGCAACCAGCTGCTGGTGGATCTCGGGTCAGAGCTGAATCTCGGTGCCATCGACGGTGCCGCAGAGGCCGATCTGGCCGGACTCAAGGGCCAGGTCGCCAAGCTCGCCAGAACCTACAAGCCTTACGGCCCAGTGCTTTCCGACGCGGTCAATGACCAGCTCCGCACGGCTCTCGGGCCGTCGGGCAAGCGCCCCGCATACATCGCCGAGCGGGTCAAGAAGACCTGGGAACTCGAAGACGGCTGGGTCAAGCACGTCACCGTCGAGGTGGCGCTGGGCACCCGCGAGGGGTCCAGCGTGCGCGGCGGCGATCTGGGTGGCCTGCACAGTGGCGCTCTCGCAGACGCGGCGAGTGTCGACAAGGTCATCGATGCCGCAGTGGCGGCGGTGGGCGCCCGTAAGGGTGTGGCGGTAACACTGCCCGCGGCTGCCGGCGGCGGGGGCGGGGTCGTGGATTCCGCGGCGCTCGGCGAGTTCGCCGAAAAGGTCACCGGACCGAACGGCGTGCTCGCCTCGGCGGCGCGCCTGATCCTGGGCGAGCTCGGCCACCTCGCACCCGTCACGACGCCTGAAGCGACGGACGCAGAGCTCATCGATCTCGTCACGACCGAATTGGGTTCGGACTGGCCGCGTTTGGTGGCGCCGACGTTCGACGGTCGCAAGGCCGTGTTGTTCGACGACCGCTGGGCCAGCGCACGTGAGGACCTGGCCAGGCTATGGCTGCTCGACGAGGACGAGATCGACGGAGACTGGCAGCGTCTTTCGGAGCGGTTCGAAGGTGCTGGGCACATTGTCGGCACGCAGGCGACCTGGTGGCAGGGCAAGTCGCTGGCGGCGGGCCGTAACATCCACGCCTCGCTGTACGGTCGCGCGGCGGCCGGAGCGGAGAACCCGGGCAAGGGTCGCTACACCGACGAGGTCGCGGTGGTGACCGGTGCATCGAAGGGGTCCATCGCCGCGTCGGTGGTGGCACAACTTCTCGACGGTGGGGCGACGGTCATCGCGACCACGTCCAACCTGAACGACGACCGCCTGGCGTTCTACCGCACGCTTTACCGCAACAACGCCCGGTTCGAGGCCAAACTGTGGGTGGTGCCCGCCAACATGGCGTCCTACAGCGACATCGATGAGCTCGTCTCGTGGGTGGGCACGGAGCAGAGCGAAAGCCTTGGGCCGCAATCCATTCACCTCAAGGATGCGCTGACGCCGACGCTGCTGTTCCCGTTCGCGGCACCGCGGGTGGCAGGCGACCTGTCGGACGCGGGGTCCCGCGCCGAGATGGAGATGAAGGTTCTGCTGTGGGCGGTGCAACGGCTGATCGGCGGGTTGTCACACGTCGGCGCGGAACGCGACATCGCTGCGCGGTTGCACGTCGTGCTTCCTGGCTCCCCGAACCGCGGCATGTTCGGTGGTGACGGTGCCTACGGTGAGTCCAAGTCCGCACTCGACGCGCTGGTCACCCGGTGGAAGGCCGAGTCGTCGTGGGCGCAGCGGGTTTCGTTGGCGCACGCGCTGATCGGCTGGACCAAGGGCACCGGGCTGATGGGTCACAATGACGCCATCGTCGACGCTGTCGAGGAAGCCGGTGTGACGACGTACACGACCGACGAGATGGCGAGGATGCTGCTCGCCCTCTGCGACATCGAGTCCAAGGTGGCTGCGGCACGCGAGCCGCTGCAGGCCGATTTGACCGGCGGTCTCGCTGAAGTCGAGCTCGACCTGGCCGCGCTGGCCACCAAGGCGCGCGAAGAGCAGGCCGCCGGCGCCGAGAGCGTGGACGAGGAGACCGAGGAGCACGGCACGATTCGCGCGCTGCCGTCCCCGCCGCGCGGCTACCGGTCGGCACCGCCACCGGAGTGGAACGACCTCGATGTCGATCCCGCCGATCTGGTGGTGATCGTCGGCGGCGCAGAGCTGGGACCGTACGGCTCGTCACGCACCCGCTTCGAGATGGAGGTCGACAACGAGCTGTCGGCGGCGGGAGTGCTTGAGCTGGCATGGACCACCGGCCTGGTCAAGTGGGAGGACGACCCCACCCCCGGTTGGTACGACACGGAGACAGGCGATTTGGTCGACGAGGGCGAACTCGTCGAGCGCTACCACGACGCCGTCACGGAACGCGTTGGCATCCGTGAGTTCGTCGACGACGGTGCGATCCCCCCCGATCACACCTCGCCGCTGCTGGTATCGGTGTTCCTCGACAAGGACTTCACCTTCGTGGTGTCCTCAGCGGAAGAGGCGCAGGCCTTCGCTCGGTTCGATCCCGACCAAACGGTGATCACGCCGGTCCCGGACAGCGCCGACTGGCAGGTGACCCGCAAGGCGGGCACCGAGATTCGCGTACCGCGCAAGGTGAAGCTGTCACGCACCGTCGGCGCGCAGGTGCCGACCGGGTTCAACCCCGAGGTGTACGGCGTGACGCCGGACATGACGAATTCCGTTGACCGGCTGGCGTTGTGGAACCTCGTCACCACGGTCGATTCGTTCCTGTCGGCGGGATTCACCCCGGCCGAGCTGATGCGCTGGGTGCACCCCAGCCTGGTGGCCAGCACTCAGGGCACCGGCATGGGTGGCATGACGTCGATGCAGACGATGTACCACGGCAACCTGCTCGGCAGGAACAAGCCGAACGACATCCTCCAGGAATGCCTGCCTAACGTGATCGCAGGCCACGTCGTGCAGTCCTACATCGGTAGCTACGGCGCGATGATCCACCCGGTCGGTGCATGCGCCACCGCGGCCGTGTCGGTCGAAGAGGGTGTCGACAAGATCCGCCTCGGCAAGGCCGAGTTCGTCGTGGCCGGCGGATATGACGACACCACGCTTGAGGCCGTCATCGGCTTCGGTGACATGGCGGCCACCGCCGACACCGAGATGATGCGCGCGAAGGGGGTCAGCGACTCGAAGTTCTCGCGCCCCAACGACCGTCGCAGGCTTGGGTTCGTCGAGGGCCAGGGTGGCGGGACCATCCTGCTGGCCAGGGGCGACCTGGCGTTGAACATGGGCCTGCCGGTGCTGGCCGTCGTCGGCTATGTGTCGTCCTTCGCAGACGGCGTGCACACGTCGATCCCGGCGCCGGGTATCGGGGCGTTGGGCGCGGGCCGCGGTGGTCGGGGCTCCGAGCTCGCGCGTTCGCTTGCGAAGCTCGGCGTCGGCGCCGACGACATCGCGGTGGTGTCGAAGCACGACACCTCGACGCTGGCCAACGATCCGAACGAGACGGAATTGCACGAGAGGCTCGCCGACTCGTTGGGCCGCTCGGCCGGCGCACCGCTGTTCGTCGTGTCGCAGAAGAGCCTGACGGGCCACTCAAAGGGTGGCGCCGCGGTGTTCCAGATGATGGGGATGTGCCAGATGCTGCGCGACGGCGTGCTACCGCCGAACCGGAGCCTGGACTGTGTCGACGACGAGCTCGCCGGTGCCGAGCACCTCGTGTGGCTGCGCGACAGCCTCAAGTTCGGCGACAAGTTCCCGCTGAAGGCCGGACTGATCACCAGTCTCGGGTTCGGCCACGTCTCCGGAGTCATCGCGCTGGTTCACCCGCAGGCGTTCATGGCGGCGTTGGATCCCGAGCAGCGTGAGGACTACAAGCGCAGGGCCGACGCCCGTGTGCTTGCGGGTCAGCTGCGGCTCGCTTCGGCGATCGCGGGCGGGCGGCCGTTGTACGAGAAGCCGGCCGACCGCCGGTTCAGCGCCGAAGCGCCGGAGAAGCGGCAGGAAGCCGCGATGCTCCTGGACGCGACGTCGCGGCTCGGCGAGGACGACGTGTACATGCAATCGGGGCAGTGAGATAGGTTCGTGCCCATGGCGGTAGTCGGTGTGGGGATCGATCTCGTCTCCATACCCGACTTCGCTGAACAGGTCGACCAGCCGGGAACGGTGTTCGCCGAGACGTTCACGCCCGGCGAGCGGCGCGATGCCGCCGACAAGAGTTCGTCGGCGGCGCGGCATTTGGCGGCGCGGTGGGCGGCCAAGGAGGCCGTGATCAAGGCGTGGTCGGGGTCGCGGTTCGCCAAACGGCCCATGTTGCCCGAAGGAATTCACCGCGACATCGAAGTCGTCACCGACATGTGGGGCAGGCCGAAGGTGCGCCTCACCGGTGCCATCGGTGAACATCTGAAGGACGTGACGATTCACGTCTCGATGACCCACGAGGGAGATACGGCAGCCGCGGTCGCCATCCTCGAGTCCCACCCCTGATCTCCGCGGCGACTTTTACCCGCTCGCCGGAAACGGGTGACCCGCTAACCTCGAAGCATGACTGATCTGGTGCAGCGGGTGCGCGACGTGCTGCCGTCGGTGCGCCGCGACCTGGAAGACCTGGTGCGCATCGAGTCGGTGTGGGCCGATCCGGGACGCCGAAGCGAAGTGCAGCGCAGCGCCGATGCCACGGCAAAACTGTTGTCGGACGCGGGCTTCAAAGATGTGCAGATCGTCAGCGAGGGCGGCGCCCCCGCAGTCATCGCCCGGCATCCGGCGCCGCCGGGCGCGCCCACTGTATTGCTCTACGCCCATCACGACGTGCAGCCCGAGGGCGATCACACGCAGTGGCGCTCGCCGCCGTTCGAGCCCACCGAGCGCGCCGGCCGCCTCTACGGGCGGGGCACCGCGGATGACAAGGCGGGCATCGCAACGCATTTGGCGGCCTTTCGCGCCCACGGTGGGAAACCGCCGGTTGGGGTGACGGTGTTCGTGGAGGGGGAGGAGGAGTCGGGATCGCCGTCGCTGTCCCGACTCCTGGCGGCACACCGCGAAACGCTGGCGTCCGACGTGATCGTCATCGCCGACTCCGACAACTGGAGCACCGAGGTCCCCTCGTTGACGGTGTCGCTGCGCGGACTCGCCGACTGCGTCGTCGAGGTGGCGACGTTGGATCACGGCCTGCACTCCGGATTATGGGGTGGTGTCGCCCCCGATGCGTTGACGGTGCTGGTGCGTCTGCTGGCCAGCCTGCACGACGACGAGGGCAACGTGGCCGTCGAGGGATTGCACGAAGCGCGGGTGGCCGATGTGGATTACCCACCGGAGCGCGTCCGCGCGGAGACCGGCCTGTTGGACGGCGTCCGTGAAATCGGCTCCGGGTCGGTGCCGCAACGACTTTGGGCCAAGCCGGCGATCACGGTGATCGGAATCGACACGACGCCGATCGACAAAGCGTCGAACACCTTGATACCGCGGGCGCGGGCGAAGGTCAGCATGCGCGTCGCACCGGGGGGTGACGCGGAAGAACACCTGACGGCCCTGACACGTCACCTCGAGCAGAACGCGCCGTGGGGTGCGCAGGTGACCGTCACACCCGGCGACGTCGGCCAGCCGTATGCCATCGACGCCACCGGAGCGGTCTACGACGCGGCGCGGGCGGCGTTCCGGCTCGCGTGGGGCGCGCAGCCTGTCGACACCGGAATCGGTGGCTCCATTCCGTTCATCGCCGAGTTCGCGGCGGCGTTCCCGTCGGCCAAGATTTTGGTGACCGGCGTGGAAGACCCTGCGACACAAGCGCACAGCATCAACGAAAGCCTGGACCTCGGGGTGCTGGAGCGCGCCGCGACCGCCGAGGCGCTACTGCTGGCGAACCTGGGGTCAGACGGACAGGTCGCGCCGTAGCTTGGCCACGTGTCCGGTCGCCTTGACGTTGTAGCGCGCCTCGGCGATCTTGCCCTTCTCGTCGACCACGAAGGTCGAACGGATCACGCCTTGAACGGTCTTGCCGTACATCATCTTTTCGCCGTAGGCGCCCCACGCGGTGAGGACTTCGCGGTCAGGGTCCGACAGCAGGGGAAACGTCAGCTTCTCTTTGTCGCGGAACTTGGCCAGCTTCTCCGGCTTGTCGGGGGAGATGCCGATGACGTCGAGTCCGGCACCGTTGAGCTCGCCGAGGCTGTCGCGGAAATCGCAGGCCTGCTTGGTACAGCCCGGCGTCGATGCGGCGGGGTAGAAATACACGATGACCTTGCGGCCCTTGTAGTCGGAGAGCTTGACGGTGTTGCCGTCGGCGTCAGGCAGGCTGAACGCGGGGGCTTTGGCGCCCACCTCGAGTCGCGGAGTCTGTGGCACGCGTGCGGATCCCCTCTGATGGACCGGTTCACTTCGGTTAGTGCGAGCTGCTCTAGGGTAGTTGCGCAAGGCACCGGACTTTGGAGCAGGGCTTGACGCGTATGGGAGATGGATGTGGCGGACCGCGACCCCGACACCATCAAGCAGGAGATCGACCAGGCTCGTGATCAGCTGGCGCTGACAGTCGACTCCCTGGCCGAGCGCGCGAACCCTCGACGGCTCGCAGACGACCTCAAGGCCGGGTTAACGCGGCTCGTCAAGAAGCCAGCCGTGGCCGTCTCGCTGGCTGGCGTCGGAACCGTCGTGATCGTGCTCGTCGTGCGCCGGATCAGGCGGCGCTGACGCATCTGCTCAACGCCGGCGGGCGGAGCGGAACAATTCGGAAAACCAGGAGCTCGGCGGATTGGCCACACGGCCGAGACGGCTGCAGTTGTGCACCGCGACTGGATCCTGGCCAGTTAAATCGTCGTCGCCATGCGCGCCGGGCGCACCAGCGGCGAACGCTGCGCCAATCTGCGCCATCAGCTAATTTCCTGTCTCGTAGTCCCCGCTGTCTACATCCGGCCTATGCCCCGATGCTCAGCTAACGCGGACTCTAGCATCAACGTCAGCCTTTTGGCAGCTTGAACCAGGAGAATCTGTGGAAAGATCTACTTCCGCAACTATCATCGCCCCTGTGTAATGTGCACGACAACGCGGCTCATGTAACTTCCAGCACACTAGTTAACGGCGGTTACCGGACCGGCCAGGGAATTTACGGATACGTAAACCGCAACCGTCCGATGTGTACGAGGCGGGTGAGGGGCCGAAGATCGGCCCCCAACGGTATACAGAGGAGATGAGTGCGCCGTCAGGGTTTCGAACCCCGGACCCGCTGATTAAGAGTCAGCTGCTCTACCAACTGAGCTAACGGCGCTGCGTGTGAGACGATAACAGGCCGCGCGGCGCAGGTGAAATCGTTACTTGCCCGCCGCTGGAGAGCGACGCTGTCGTCGCACCCCCGTCGGTCAGAGCCCCTAGACTATGGCAAGAGATTCTTCTATTCGTGAGGTGGAGCAAACAATGTGGCAGGTCAGATCCGTGGCCGGTCCGCGTCGCAATCGTCGATGGCTGACCGTCATCGCGCTCGTTCCCGCGGTCGTGCTTGGGCTGTCGGCGTGCAGCAGCAATTCCGCGCCACCGCCGCCGCAGGTCATAACCGATAAGGGCACGCCGTTCGGGGACCTGCTCCTCCCCAAGTTGACCGCGTCGGTGAAGGACGGGGACGTCGGCGTCAGCGTCGATTCACCGGTGACCGTCAGCGCAGAGGACGGTGTGCTGGGTGCCGTCTCGATGGTCAACGAGGACGGCAGCCCCGTCGAGGGCAAGCTCAGCAAGGACGGTCTGCAGTGGGCCACCTCCGAGTCGCTCGGTTACAACAAGCAGTACACGCTGACCGCTGAATCACTCGGACTTGGCGGCGCCACCACCAGGCAGATGACCTTCGAGACACACTCGCCGGAAAACCTGACGATGGCGTACGTGGTGCCGAGCGAGGGTGAGGTCGTCGGCGTCGGGCAGCCGGTGGCCGTCCAGTTCGACGAGAACATTCCGAACCGGCTCGCGGCTCAGCAGGCCATCAAGATCACGACCAGCCCTCCCGTGGAGGGCGCCTTCTACTGGCTGAACAACCGCGAAGTGCGTTGGCGCCCCGCGGCTTACTGGAAGCCGGGCACGAAGGTCGAGGTGGCGGTCAACACCTACGGCGTCGACCTGGGTGACGGGTTGTTCGGCCAGGAGAACACCACCACCCATTTCTCCATCGGCGACGAGATGATCACCCGCATCGACGACAACACCAAGACGCTGACGGTCACCCGCAACGGTGAGGTGATCAAGACCATGCCGGTGTCGATGGGCAAGAACAGCACGCCGACCAACAACGGCACCTACATCGTCGGTGACCGTCGATCGCACATGGTGATGGATTCGTCCACCTACGGTGTGCCGACGAACTCGCCGAACGGCTACCGCACCGAGGTGGACTGGGCCACGCAGATCTCCTACAGCGGCATCTATGTCCACGCCGCACCGTGGTCGGTGGGCAGCCAGGGCTACAGCAATGTCAGCCACGGGTGCATCAACGTGAGTGGCAGCAACGGGCAGTGGTTCTACGACAACTCCAAGCGCGGCGACATCGTGGAGATCGTCAACACCGTCGGATCCACACTTCCGGGCACCGAAGGCCTTGGCGACTGGAACATCCCGTGGAGCCAGTGGAAGTCGGGCAACGCCGGCGTCTGAGGCCAAAAAAGTCAGGGAGCGAAATCGCTCCCTGACCTATTTGGGTGGCTGACGGGGCTCGAACCCGCGACTTCCAGGATCACAACCTGGTGCTCTACCAGCTGAACTACAGCCACCATCGCCGCATCCGCAGCGTCGTCGATACTAGCCGCTCGGGCGCTCGGCAGCCGAATCGATATCGTCGGCGTCGCTGCCGGGGGGGCCGAGTTGATCCGAAATCGCGGCAATCTCACTGGTTGATGGCCCCGGCGGGGTGACGAAGGCGGTCTGACGGTAGTACTTGAGCTCGCGGATCGACTCATGGATGTCGGCGAGGGCGCGGTGGGCCAGGCCCTTCTCGGGTTGGCCGAAGTAGATCCGCGGATACCAGCGTCGGCACAACTCTTTGATGGAGCTGACGTCGATCATCCGGTAGTGCAGGAACTCGTCGAGCTTGGCCATGTCCCGCGCGATGAATCCGCGGTCGGTGGCAATCGAGTTGCCGGCCAGCGGAGCGGTCTTCGCCTGTTTGACGTGGGTGCGGATGTAGTCGAGAACCAGTTGTTCGGCTGTCGCCACATCGACGGTCGACGCCCGCACTTCCTCGGTCAGACCTGACCGTGCGTGCATGTCCTTGACCACGTCGACCATCGAGGACAGCGCCTCGTCGTCGGCGTGAATCACCACGTCGAGACCCTCGCCCAGGATGTTCAGGTCGGCATCGGTGACCAGCACCGCGATCTCGATGAGGCGGTCCTTCCTCAGGTCAAGGCCGGTCATCTCACAGTCGATCCACACCAGTTCGTCACGCACGCTGGTCCTTCCCGTCGCTTCGCTCGCCCCGGATGATCACAGTACTGTTTTCGACCATGACCACTGACTCGAGCGCCACGCCAGCCCAGCAGATAGCCGGCGGTTACGCGTTCGAGGGTCCGGCGCTGGACCTGGGCACCGTCGTCGTCGAAGGGGTCTGCGACCCGACCGCGCGAGTCCGCATCCCGCTGGCCACCGTCAATCGGCACGGCCTGGTCGCGGGCGCCACGGGCACCGGTAAGACGAAGTCGCTGCAGGTGATCGCCGAGCAGTTGTCGGCTGCCGGGGTGCCGTGCCTGATGGCCGACATCAAGGGCGATCTGTCGGGGCTGTCGCGTCCCGGCGAGGCAGGTGAGAAGACCGAGCAGCGAGCCAAGGACACCGGTGACGAGTGGACACCCACCGCCTACCCGGTGGAGTTCTTGTCGCTTGGCACCAGCGGCATCGGCGTTCCGGTGCGCGCCACGATCTCCAGCTTCGGCCCGATCTTGCTGTCAAAGGTGCTGGGGCTCAACCAAACCCAGGAGTCCACCCTGGGGCTGATCTTTCACTGGGCCGACCAGAAGGGCCTGCCGCTGTTGGACCTGAAGGACCTGCGCGCCGTGATCCAGTTCCTCACCGGCGACGACGGCAAGCCCGAACTCAAGGCGTTGGGTGCGGTGTCCAAGGCGACCGCCGGTGTCATCCTGCGGGCCCTGGTCAACCTCGAAGCCGACGGCGGTGACACGTTCTTCGGCGAGCCCGAGCTCGAGCCCAAGGACCTGATGCGCCTCGATGCCCAGGGTCGAGGCATCATCACTCTGCTCGAGGTCGGCGAGCAGGCGGCGCGGCCGGTGATGTTCTCGACGTTCTTGATGTGGGTTCTCGCGGATCTCTTCACGACGCTGCCCGAGGTGGGCGATCTCGACAAGCCCAAGCTGGTGTTCTTCTTCGACGAGGCCCACCTGCTCTTCACCGATGCGTCAAAGGCCTTCCTCGAACAGGTCGAGCAGACCGTCAAGCTGATCCGGTCCAAGGGCGTCGGCGTGTTCTTCTGCACCCAGTTGCCGACGGATGTGCCCAACGCCGTGTTGTCCCAGTTGGGTGCGCGAGTGCAGCACGCGCTGCGCGCGTTCACCCCCGATGACCAGAAGGCACTCGCCAAGACCGTGCGCACCTACCCGAAAACCCAGTTCTACGACCTGGAGACGGCCCTGACGTCGCTTGGCATTGGCGAAGCGATCGTCACGGTGCTGTCGGAGAGGGGTGCGCCGACACCCGTGGCGTGGACCAGGGTGCGGGCTCCGCGCTCGCTGATGGACACCATCGGTCCGGAGGCGATCGCGGCGGCCGCGAAGGCCAGTGCGCTGCAGGCCGAGTACGGCCAGACGGTTGACCGCGATTCGGCCTACGAGCGACTGTCCGCCAGAATGGCACCGCCACCGCCGCCGGCCGCCGACCCGCAGCTGCCTCCACCACTGCCTGTCGACGTGGGTGGAGCCACCGCCTCCGGTGAGGTGCGCAGCCGCGGAACCGCCGAGCCCGGGATGCTCGAGAAGGTGATGGACAGCCCGGCGTTCAAGAGCGCGATGCGCTCAGCGGGCACGGTGATCGGACGCGAGATCACCCGGAGCATCTTCGGCACGGGCCGGCGCCGCAGGCGCTAGCCGTCGCCGAGACTGCGGGGAGATCGCGATTCCGCGAGATTTCGCGATCTGTGAGCAGTCTCGGCGTAGTAAGGAGCTAGCCGCCGCCGAGTTTTTTGTAGACGGCGCCGACAATCGGCGCCACGATCGCGTGCGGTGTGTAGCCGGTGGCCACCGACATCGCCTTGCTGGTGACGCCCGGGACGATCCGCATCTTGTTGCGCTCCAGGCCATCCAGCGACAGTTTGGCGGTGTACTCGGTGGAGATCCACAGGAAGTCGGGGATCAGTCTCTCGACAAGCGACTGTTCGGTTTCCGACGGCAGCGTCTCGCGCACCGGACCCGGCGCAAGCAGTGTGACGTGCACACCGTCGCGCTTCAGCTCGCCGCGCAGCGACTCGCTGAATGTGTTGGCGAACGCCTTGCTGGCCGCATAGGTCGCGTTGTTCGGGATCGGTGAATTGCCTGCCGCGGAACCGGAGATCAGGATGCCGCCTGCCTTTCGCTGCACCATTGAAGGGATCACTGCGAGCGCAAGATCGTGCACGCCAAGGACATTCAGCTGCACCTGGGCCTTCTCGCCATCGACGGGAAGAGTCGCGACCGGCCCGAAGGTGGCGGTGCCCGCGTTGGCGCACAGGATCGAGATGTTACGGACGGCCAATTCGTCGCAGAATTTCGCGCGTTCGCCAGGATCGGCGAGATCGACGGGACGCACTTCGACCGTCACGCCGTACTGCCCTGTGATCCGGTCCGCCAGTGCCCGCAGCACGTCCTCGCGACGTGCGGTGACGATCAGGTGGTGCCCGCGGGACGCGAGCTCGAGGGCCAGCGCCTCGCCGATGTTCTGCGATGCGCCGGTGACGACAGCGCGGGCATCCGCGCTGGGTGCGGGTACTGGCATGGCCGGGACTATATCGTGGGCGACCATGAGCGAACTGCGGTCGTCCGCGCCAACCGCGCGGCGGTCGCAGATCCTATCGTGGGCGCTGTGGGATTTCGGCGCGACCGGGTTGAACGCGGTGGTGGTCACCTTCGTGTTCTCGATTTACCTGACAAACAGCGTCGGAGACGGTCTACCCGGTGACACCAGCGCGACCAGCTGGCTCGGGTGGGCGCTGGGCGGCGCGGGTTTGACGGTGGCGCTGTTCGCCCCGTTGACGGGCGTCTGGGTCGACGCGCCATGGCGGCGACGGCGCGCGCTCGCGGTCCTCACCGCGTCGACGGTCACGCTGACGTCGGCGATGAGCCTGATCCGAGAGGACTACCGCTATCTTGCGGTCGGTCTGCTGCTGGTGGCCGCCGCGTCGGCGAGCAACGACCTGGCCAGCGTGCCCTACAACGCGATGCTTCGGCAGCTGTCCACCCCGAAGACCTCTGGCCAGATCTCCGGATTGGGTATGGGCCTCGGCTTTTTCGGCAGTGTCGTGCTGCTGCTGGTGGTCTACTTCGGCTTCGTCACCGGCGACGGCGGGCTGTTGGGCGTTCCCGTCGCTGACGGCCAGAACGTCCGGGCCGCGATGCTTTTCACGGCGATCTGGTTCGGTCTGTTCGCGCTGCCGTTACTGATCTCGGCGCCCAGCCCGAAACCGGACCCGCTGCAAGAGCGCGCGGCCGCCGGGTTCTTCGGCGGATATCGCACGCTCTGGGCGGAGGTTCGCAACGAATGGCGACGCGATCACAACGTCGTCTACTACCTGATTGCCAGCGCGGTGTTCCGCGACGGGCTCACCGGCGTCTTCGCGTTCGGCGCCGTGCTCGGCGTCAAGGTCTACGGCGTCTCCCAGGCTGACGTGTTGTTGTTCGGCGTCAGCGCCAGCGTGGTCGCCGCCGTCGGCGCCGTCGTCGGCGGCAGGCTCGACGACCGGCTCGGCGCCAAACCCGTCATCGTCGGCGCCCTGACGGCGATGATCGTCGTGGCCGGCATTCTCATGACCCTGTCGGGGGTGCTGGCCTTCTGGATCTGCGGGCTGTTGTTGTGCCTGTTCATCGGGCCGACGCTGTCGGCCGCCCGAACACTGATGCTGCGAATGTCAGCAGACGGCAAGGAGGGCGTCGCCTTCGGCCTGTACACCACAACGGGGCGCGCGGTGTCATACCTGGCGCCGGTGCTGTTCTCGACGTTCATCGCCGTGTTCGGCACCGAACGCGCCGGGATGGGCGGGCTCATCGTGGTCCTGGCGGTGGGCCTGCTGGCGATGCTGGCGGTGAAGACACCGGGTCGGGTGGCCGCCGATTAACCCGTCGTGGCGCAGATCGTCAGGCCGGCACCGCTGCGCTGCTCGAGGGTGACCCCGTTGACGGAGATCGAGCAGTTCACCTCGCGGCCGACATTGATGATGCTGATGCTCGCGGAACTGTTTGCAGGCTCCGGTAATTGGACCTCCTTGCTCCATGGGAGCAGGACGTTGAACTCCGTCTGCAGCATTCCGCCGTTGTCCACGTAGGTGATATTGATGGCCCGGCCGTCACCGGTGACGTTGTAGACCACGGTCTCCGTGGGGCCGGCTGCGGTCGTGCCCGTTGTCGGCGGCGCCGATGGCAGGGTCGGTAGCGGGAGCACCGGAGTCGAGGGCGTGCGGGACGTCGTCGTCGGACTTCGGGTTGGGGAGCTGGGCTCAGACAGCGACGGTGGCGGCGCGACAACCGTCTCCTGACGGGAGCTGGTGTCGTAGACGACGACCAACGCGATGACCAGGCCGATGACGGCCAGCACGGCCGTCGTGGCCAGAACCCACAGCCAGCGGGGCGACTTCGGCTCATCCTCCGGCGGTTCACCCGGCCCTTCGGGCGGATACTGCCCGCCGAACTGGCTGGCCGCGTAGGGGTCGTAGCCGTACGGCATCTGCTCGGTCGGAGGCGGCGCGGCGGGGTTTTGATAGGTCGGGCCGTATGGGGCCTGGCTCGCGTAGGCCGGATCGGGGTATCCCTGGTAGCCGCCACTCAGCGGCTGCGTGGGGCTCGGCCCGTCGCGGAAGTCCGGTTGCTCATCACGTCCGCGATGTGGTGAATCGGTCATACCCGCCTCATGGCTGCGAGGGTACCTGTGCAGGCGCACAGTCCGCCCCCGCCGCCCGACGGTTCGTGTCACTATCGCCACGTTTAGGGCCTGCGACCTCGGGTTTACTCTGGTTCCGATGACACCGCAGGTTCGTCGCGTCTACGGCGCATCGATGTCGCCGGACGCTACCGCGTTCGCGCACCTCGTCGATGACGGCGGGTATCCGCGCGCGGTGCAGCGGTTCCTGCGCGGGTGGCGGGCGAGTTCGTCCCGGGACGTCGAACTGCCTGTCGAGGGACCGGTGAACCGGGTCATGCATTCCGCGGACGGGTACTGGCTGGCCTGTGAGGTGGCGCCCGAGGGCGGATCTCGAAGCCAGATCTGGGTGGTGACAACCGATCCCGACGACCGCGACGCCCGCCGCATCGACCATTGGCCGACCGGATCGTCCGAAGGCACCGCGGAGCTGATCGGTTGGGACGGCACCCGGGTCGCGGCGATCCTGACCGGTGACGATGGCGTCGGCAGCTCATGCCTGATCGATCCCGCTGACGGGGCAACGGTGGTGCTCGACCGGCGGTCGGGCGGCAGGCTGGTCGACGCGTGGGCGGGAGCAGCACTCGTGCGAGTCGGACCGCGCGGCTACCGCGAACTCATCATGTTGCGCGGCCTGACCGAAATCGCTTTGTTGCCTTACGATCCCGGATCCACAACCGACAGCGGGATCATCCTGGACGACCACAGTCCCCGCCGCCTGCGCGCCGGATTGGAGGGAGAGTCCTATGAGCTGTATCAGCCGTCGAGCGCATCCGGGGTTAACAGCACCGAAGGGTATGTGCGTGCACTGATCCGCAGCGAGAACGGCGCCGAGCATGCCCGTCTGCTCGAGGTCACCACCACTGCGGATGGGGTGTCATACCAGGTGATCGCAGAACGGCCGGGATATGAACTCGACGAATTCACCGTCAGCGATGACCTCTCAACCGTCGCGATACTGTGGAACTTGCACGGCGCCAGCGAATTACAGATTCTCGAACTCGCCGACTACACGGCATCCGCGCCCATCCCACTACCCGGGATGGTGGCCAGCGAGCTGAGCATCAGCGCCGGTGGATCGATGCTCGCGATGACGGTCGAGAGCCCGTCGATGCCGGCGACGGTCGAACTGGTCGATCCCCGCACGCGCGAGTGGGAGCCCGTCGACCGTGAGCCGAGCATGGGGCCGGTATCGGCCGATCCGACGCTGGAGACGATCACGGCGCGAGACGGCCTGAAGTTCACCGGTTGGCTCTTCCGGCCTCCCGAGGGAATCGAGCCGATAGGTGCGATGCTTTTCCTGCACGGTGGGCCCGAAGGTCAGGGCCGTCCGGGCTACAACGAGTTCTTCCCGCCCCTGCTGGAAGCGGGTATTTCGGTGTTCCTCCCCAATGTGCGCGGTTCGGGGGGATTTGGTCGCTCGTTCATGCACGCCGACGACAGGGAGAAACGGTTCGCGGCCATCGACGACGTTGCGGATGCGGTGAATTTCCTCGCCGACAACGGCCATGCCCATCGCGACCGCATCGCATGTTGCGGTTGGTCATACGGCGGTTACCTGACCCAGGCGGCGCTCACCTTTCATCCACAGCTGTTCGCCGCGGGCATCAGCATCTGCGGCATGAGCGACCTGAACACGTGGTACCGCAACACCGAACCGTGGATCGCTGCGGCCGCCTATCCGAAGTACGGCCATCCCGTCAGCGACCGCGACTTGCTCGAGCAGTTGTCCCCGTTGCACCGGGTGGATGCGTTGACCGCGCCGCTGATGTTGGTGCACGGCGCGAACGACACCAACGTCCCTCCCGACGAGTCTTTGCAGATGTGTGCTGCCCTGCGGGCTCTGGGGCGCACCGTCGAACTCCTGGTGTTCGACGACGACGGTCACGAGCTCGACAAGCGGGAAAACCGAGCTGTATTGGTCAAGGCGATGCGCGAGTGGCTTCTCTCCGCCTTTGTGCCGCGTCAGACACCGTAGCCCGATCGTCGCCATTCCCAGGTTTGGGAAAATTTTCTGCCGGGTAAACACGCTGCATGCGCCCCGAATTGGGGCGCCATTAGAGATGGAGGCGCAGCATGCGAGGTGGTGGGCTACTCGGAACTCTAGTGCTCATCTGGTTGCTGATCGGCGTATTCGCCGCCTATCAGCGCGATTACTTCTCCACTGGCGCAACCAACTGCGCGACAGCGGGAAGTATCGCCCTCACCGTAGTCGTCGGCCCGCTGAACTACGCGGGAGTCAACCCGAAGGTAGCGGCCTGCAATATTCCCGAACCCAGTCAATAGTTCACTGGCACTTAATAGTTCACTAGAAAGGGAAGTCGCAATGATTATCCTCGGCATCATCCTTGCCATACTCGGTTATATCTTCGGCATCAGCGTTCTGACGACAATCGGTGTCGTGCTGGTCGTTATCGGCGCGGTCTTCTGGATCCTCGGGTCGGTCGGACGCCCCGTCGGCGGCCGCCGAGCCTGGTACTAGCCGCTCACGCTCGGCGTGGCCGAGGTCAGCGCAGCAACCGTCATCGCTCGAAGGACGGCACGCTCGCTGGCCTCGGCCTTTTTCGTGGCACTTGGTTTCACCGAATGCGGTGTCGAATTGAGCAATCCGAATGCCGCGTGCGCCATCAGCCGAGCCTCATCCTCGCGCAGGGACATATTCAACTGCCGCAGCACACCCACCCAGATTTCGACGTACTGCCGTTGAGCCCTGCGTACTTGACGCTTGGCGCCAAGCGGCAGGCTCGGAAGGTCGCGGTCCTGAATGCGGATCAGGTCCGACTCGCCGAGCGCGAAGTCCAGATGAAAATCGACCAGTCCGTCCAATGCCGCTCGGGGACCGTCGGCGCGGGCGACGACATCGGTGGCGCCGGCCAACAGGCGGGTACTTATCCCGACGAGCAGCTCGACGAGAAGCGCTTCCTTATTGGGGAAGTGGCGATAGATCGCCGGTCCGCTGACACCGACGGCGGCGCCGATGTCCTCTAGCCGCACCGCGAGGTAGCCCCGCTCGGCCACGAGGCGTTCGGCCGCCGCGATCAGTTGCGACCGGCGGTCTGATTTGGCCTTGCTGCGGCGCGTCGCGGTCAGATCAGGCACCGAAGTGGAGGCCATGGACACACTCCAAACCCGCTGATGGACATTTCGGTTAATCGTGACTAACATACCATGAGTTAGTCATCATTAACTCAACTGAACGGGTTTTCTGTCGATGGCACCGCGGACTTCGCATCGCGAGGAGCACCTCGAGCTAGTGTCCCAGTTGCGCGCCAAGCTCGCCGCCGCGGCGCTCGGCGGTTCCGAACGTGCGCGCGAACGTCATGTCAGCCGGGGCAAGCTGCTTCCGCGCGACCGCGTCGACGGACTTCTCGACCCGGGCAGCCCCTTTCTCGAACTGACACCGCTTGCCGCCGATGGGATGTACGACGACGAGTGTCCCGGCGCGGGCATGATCGCGGGCATCGGTCGCGTGTCGGGACGCGAGTGCGTGATCGTCGCCAATGACGCCACGGTGAAGGGCGGCACTTACTACCCGATCACCGTCAAGAAGCACCTGCGCGCTCAGGAGGTGGCGGGGCAGAACCGGCTTCCGTGCATCTATCTGGTGGACTCGGGAGGGGCGTTCCTGCCGCGTCAGGACGAGGTGTTCCCCGACCGCGAACACTTCGGTCGCATCTTCTTCAACCAAGCCAACCTGTCCGCCGAAGGCGTACCTCAGATCGCGGCGGTCCTTGGCTCGTGCACCGCGGGCGGTGCGTATGTGCCCGCGATGAGCGACGAGGCGGTCATCGTCCGCAACCAGGGGACCATCTTCCTGGGCGGTCCACCGCTGGTGAAAGCGGCAACCGGCGAGATCGTCACCGCCGAGGATCTCGGTGGCGGCGATCTGCACTCCAGAACCTCTGGTGTCACAGACCATTTGGCCCACGACGACCGTGACGCGCTGCGCATCGTCCGGCGCATCGTGTCAACACTGGGCCCGCGTGAGAAGCTGCCGTGGGATGTCAGGCCGACGATCGACGCGGTCGCCGATCAAACCGAACTGTACGACGTGGTTCCCGTCGATTCCCGCGTGCCTTACGACGTCCACGAGGTGGTCACGCGAATCGTCGATGGTGGCGAGTTCGCCGAGTTCAAGGCCGAGTATGGCAACACCCTGGTGACCGGATTCGCGCGTATCCACGGCCACCCGGTCGGCATCATCGCCAACAACGGTGTGCTGTTCAGTGAGTCCGCGCTCAAGGGCGCACATTTCATCGAACTCTGCGACAAGCGCAACACACCACTGCTGTTCCTGCAGAACATCTCTGGATTCATGGTGGGTCGCGACTACGAGGCCGGAGGGATCGCCAAACACGGCGCGAAGATGGTCACCGCGGTCGCCTGCGCCAGGGTGCCGAAGCTGACCGTCGTGATCGGCGGGTCGTACGGTGCGGGCAATTACTCGATGTGTGGGCGGGCGTATTCGCCGCGCTTCCTGTGGATGTGGCCGAACGCCAGGATCTCGGTGATGGGCGGCGAACAGGCCGCCTCGGTACTCGCGACGGTACGCGGTGAGATGACTCCCGAGGACGAGGAGAAGTTCAAGGCGCCCATCCGCCAGCAGTACGAGGACCAGGGCAACCCTTACTACTCGACGGCGCGGCTGTGGGACGACGGCGTGATCGATCCAGCGGACACCAGAACCGTTCTCGGACTAGCACTCTCAGTTGTCGGCCAAGCTCCGCTCAAGCCGGTTTCCTACGGCGTCTTCCGGATGTGATGACGTGATCGATATCCAGACAGTCCTCATCGCCAACCGTGGCGAGATCGCCGTGCGTGTGCTCCGCACACTGCGTGCGATGGGCATCCGTTCCGTCGCGGTGTTCAGCGACGCCGATGCCGGTGCCCGCCACGTCGCCGAGGCCGATGTGGCCGTCAACATCGGACCCGCCGCCGCGCGGGAGAGCTACCTCAATATCGACGCCGTGGTCGAGGCGGCTCAGCGCACCGGCGCACAGGCGGTGCATCCCGGCTACGGGTTCCTCTCTGAGAACGCGCATTTCGCCGCTGCGCTGCAGGCCGCGGGCATCGTGTTCATCGGACCACCGGTCGGCGCAATTCGGACAATGGGTGACAAGATCGCGGCGAAGGCCGCGGTGTCGGCATTTTCAGTGCCGGTCGTTCCCGGGGTATCGCGCCCCGGTCTCACCGATGCCGATCTGATCGCAGGCGCCGAAGCGGTCGGGTATCCCGTTCTCGTGAAGCCGTCTGCGGGTGGCGGCGGCAAGGGCATGCGTGTCGTGCACGAGCCGTCGGAGCTGGCAGCCGCATTGACCAGCGCGCGTCGGGAAGCCGGATCGGCCTTCGGTGACGACACGTTGTTCCTCGAGCGATTCGTGTTGAACCCGCGGCACATCGAGGTGCAGGTGCTCGCCGACGGGTTCGGCAACGTGGTGCACCTGGGTGAACGTGAGTGCAGCCTCCAGCGCAGGCACCAGAAGGTCATCGAAGAGGCGCCGTCGCCGCTGCTTGACCCGGCAACGCGGGCAAGGATTGGTGCCGCGGCGTGCGATACGGCGAAAAGTGTGGATTACGCCGGCGCAGGCACGGTCGAGTTCATCGTGTCCGCTGACCGGCCTGACGAGTTCTTCTTCATGGAGATGAACACCCGTCTGCAGGTCGAGCATCCAGTGACCGAAATGGTTACCGGCATCGATCTTGTCGAACAGCAGGTGCTCATCGCGGCGGGCCATCCGCTGCCGATCGACCAGGGTGACGTGACCTTGACCGGGCACGCCATCGAAGCCCGGATCTACGCAGAGGATCCCGGTCGCGACTTCCTGCCGACAGGCGGCACCGTGCTCGGTCTCGCCGAAGCCGGGGGATCTGGGATACGCGTCGACTCCGGGCTCGCTCGCGGCACGGTGGTCGGCAGCGACTACGACCCGATGCTGTCGAAGGTCATCGCCCACGCCGACGATCGTGCCGGCGCCATCCGTGCCCTCGACACGGCACTGGCGCACACCGCGGTTCTCGGGGTCACCACGAATATCGAGTTCCTTCGATTTCTGCTGGCCGATTCCGACGTTGCCGCCGGTGACCTGGACACCGGACTTCTCGACCGCCGCATGCCCGACTTCAGTCCCGCGGAACCGGGCGATCGCGAGCTGATCGCCGCTGCCGCCTACAAATGGCTGCGGAGCTGGCCCGACCCCGTCGCCGACCTGTGGTCCGTGCCGTCGGGATGGCGGATCGGGCTCACGGCACCGACCACCCTTCGGCTGCATTCCGGTGACCGCACCGACCACGTCCATCTCACCGGAATTCCAGAGGCCGCGATGGCCGCCGTCGAGGACGGCGAACCCCGCCCACTGTCCACGTCTCTCAATGGCGACAGGTTGTCGTTGACACTGGATCGGCTGCGAACCGAATACCAGGTCGCCGCGGTCGACGGGCAGATCTGGTTGTCGGGCGGCGGGTTCACGGGCGTGGTCGAAGAGGTACGGGAGGCACCCGTGCGACCCGACGACGAACTGAGCGGCGATGCCGAGCTGACCAGCCCAATGCCCGGTTCGGTGGTCGCGGTCGGTGTGTCCGACGGCGAGCACGTCGATGCAGGCACCGTCGTCGTGACCGTCGAGGCCATGAAGATGGAACACGCCCTGACCGCGCCGGTCGAGGGTGTGGTCGAGTTACTGGTCGCCGTGGGCGACCAGGTCAAGGTGGGCCAGCCATTGGCGAAAGTCATTGTCGAATCCACCTCAACGCAATAGGAAGAGTCATGACCATCGAGCGAGTCACGGAGGCGAATCGCGCATGAGCAACAGTCTGGCGACGGGCATGCTGCCCGATCACTATGAGCAGCTTGCCAAGACGGTCCGCGACTTCGCGCAGAGTGTGGTGGCGCCGGTGGCCGCTAAACATGACGAAGAGCACTCGTTCCCATATGAGGTCGTCGCGGGCATGGCCGACATGGGGTTGTTCGGACTGCCGTTCCCCGAGGAATACGGCGGCATGGGCGGCGACTACTTCGCGCTGTGCCTGGCGCTGGAGGAGCTCGGCAAGGTCGATCAGAGTGTGGCGATCACGCTGGAGGCCGGAGTTTCGCTGGGCGCCATGCCCGTGTACCGCTTCGGCAACGAGGAGCAGAAGCAGGAATGGCTGCCCCTGCTGGCGAGCGGAAAGGCGCTCGGCGCGTTCGGCTTGACCGAGGCGGGTGGCGGCACCGACGCGGGCGCGACCAGAACGACGGCTCGTTCGGATGGATCAACTTGGGTTATCAATGGCTCCAAGCAGTTCATCACCAACTCGGGCACCGATATCACCAAGCTGGTCACCGTCACCGCAGTGACCGGCGAAATCGGTCCCAGGGGGCAGAAGCGAAGCGACTCGGGGGATGGGCAGGGTAAAAAAGAGATCTCTTCGATTCTGGTCCCCGTTCCCACGCCGGGATTCACCGCCGAGCCCGCCTACAACAAGGTCGGATGGAACGCGTCCGACACCCACCCGCTGAGCTTCGACGACGTCCGGGTACCGCAGGAGAACCTCCTGGGTGAACGTGGTCGCGGCTACGCGAACTTCTTGCGCATCCTGGACGAGGGCCGGATCGCCATCGCCGCCTTGTCCGTTGGCGCCGCGCAGGGGTGTGTCGATGAGTGCATTAAATACGCGAAGGAGCGGGAGGCGTTCGGTCAGAAGATCGGCGCCTACCAGGCGATCGCGTTCAAGATCGCGCGCATGGAGGCACGCGCGCACGCCGCGCGCACCGCGTACTACGACGCGGCCGCGCTGATGTTGGCGGGCAAGCCGTTCAAGAAGGCGGCGGCCATCGCCAAACTGGTTGCTAGCGAGGCGGCCATGGACAACTCCCGTGACGCGACACAGATTTTCGGCGGCTACGGCTTCATGAACGAATATCCGGTCGCCCGGCATTACCGGGACAGCAAGATTCTCGAAATCGGTGAGGGGACAACGGAAGTGCAGCTGATGCTGATCGCGCGGGAGATTGGTGTATGACCGAGAAAGTTGACGGCTACAAACGTATCGAAATCCAGCGCGGTCTGTGGTTCGAAGAGTTCGAGACCGGGGTGCTCTATCAGCACCGGCCCGGCCGCACCATCACCGAGGCCGATAACGTCCTGTTCACCACCCTGACCATGAACACCCAGGCGCTGCACCTCGATGCTGCGTTCTCCGATGCGTTGCCACCGTTCAACCAGCGGTTGGTGAACTCGATGTTCACGCTGTCGACACTGGTCGGGCTGTCGGTGGCACAGCTGACGCAGGGCACCATTGTCGGCAACCTCGGCTTCGGCGAGATCGCCTTCCCCAAGCCGCTTTTTCACGGTGACACGCTCTACGCCGAGACCGAAATCACCGAGAAGCGGGAATCGAAAAGCCGGCCGGGGGAGGGCATCGTCACCTTCTCGCATGTCGGCCGCAATCAGCACGGCGATATCGTGGCGACCGCATCCCGCAAGACCATGGTGCGCAGGCGGCCCGAGGAGACGACCTGATGGCACTGGGCAATAACGGCCCCGGCTGGCTATTCTGTCCCGCCGATCGGCCCGAACGGTTCGAGAAGGCCGCTGCAGCAGCCGATGTCGTCATCCTCGATCTCGAAGACGGAGTGGCCGCCAACGACCGGGAAGCCGCGCGCCACGCACTGATCGAAACCCGGCTTGACCCCGCTCGCACTGTGGTCCGAATCAATCCGAGCGCGACACCCGATCATCAGCTCGATCTGGATGCGCTGGCGCGCACCGACTATTCCGTGGTGATGTTGGCGAAAACCGAATCACCACGGCAGATCCGCGATCTCGCACCTCGCGAAGTGATCGTGCTGGTCGAGACACCCTTGGGGGCAATCGAACTCAACGAGTTGGCCCGCATGGAGAACGCGGTGGCCGTGATGTGGGGTGCCGAGGACCTCTTCGCGGCCACGGGCGGTACCGCAAATCGCTGGCCCGACGGTAGCTACCGCGATGTCGCCAAGCATGTGCGGTCGCAGAGCCTGTTGGCCGCCAAGGCGTTTGGGAAGGCGGCCCTGGACTCCGTATATCTCAACATCAAGGATCTCGACGGCTTGCGGGCTGAGAGCGACGACGCAGTCGCCGTCGGGTTCGATGCCAAGGTCGCCATTCACCCATCCCAGGTCGCGGTAATCCGCGATGCCTATGCGCCGACCGACGAGCAGGTCGACTGGGCGCGCCAGGTGCTCGAGCAAGCGCGATCGCAGCGCGGTGTCTTCCAGTTCGAGGGGCAGATGGTCGATATGCCGGTGCTGCGGCGGGCCGAACGCATCATGGCCCTGGCACCGCAGAATCCCGCCTGAGAGCACGCGACACGTCCGAGCGGCCGCTTACGGCCACAGGGCCTTCTTCGCATACGAGGGCATAATGGTTGATGCCCCAGCATTGCGGCGAGCAGAGCGCATCGTCGCGTTAGCGCCACACCCCCGGCAGCTAGCGCTCGAGCCCCCCACCAGGGGTTTGCTCTGATCGCCTCCGTGCTGAGCACCTCAGTCGCCTGACGGCGCGACCCGCCGTCAGTGACCCTAGGAGGCGGTATGGCAGGGATCGATGCGAGCCCGCAGACGTCTGAGACACATCCACGCGTCGAGTTGGAGCCAATACAGCTGGTCGCCCCGGATGGGACGCCGACCACCAAAGGCTCAGCAGCCCGATACCGAAGAGACCTCCCGCCCGAGACTCTGGCCTGGCTCTACGAGTCGATGGTCGTCACTCGCGAACTCGACACCGAGTTCGTCAACCTGCAACGCCAGGGTGAGCTGGCGTTGTTTGCGTCGTGCCGCGGTCAGGAGGCCACGCAGATCGGCGCGGCGGCCTGCCTGCCCAAAACCGACTGGCTTTTCCCGCAGTACCGCGAGATCGGCGCATTTCTGCTGCGGGGAATCACGCCGGCGCAAATGGGTGCGGTCTGGCGGGGCAAATGGCACGGGGGGCTGGGGTTCACCGAGAAGTGTGTCGCGCCGATCTCGATCCCGATCGGCACGCAGGGCCTGCACGCGGTCGGTGCGGCGATGGCGGCGCAGCGGTTGGGCGAAAAATCGGTGACAGTGGCGTTTCTCGGCGACGGCGCGACCAGCGAAGGCGATGCACACGAAGCGCTGAATTTCGCAGCCGTGTTCAAGGCCCCGTGCATTTTCGTCGTGCAGAACAATCACTGGGCGATATCGGTTCCGGTCAGCAGACAGCAGGCCGGGCCATCCATAGCGCATCGGGCCATCGGGTACGGAATGCCCGGAATTCGGGTGGATGGCAACGACGTACTGGCCTGTTTCGCGGTGACGGCAGAGGCCGCCAGGCGCGCCCGCGACGGTGGCGGCCCGACGCTCATCGAGGCGGTCACCTATCGGATGGGGCCGCACACCACATCCGACGACCCCACCCGGTACCGGCCCGACGATGAACTCGAGTACTGGACGGCGCGCGATCCGATTCAGCGCTTCCGCACGTACTTGCAGGCGCAGGGCGTATGGACCGAACGACTCGAGGACCGAATAGCTGCCCGATCGAAGCGATTGCGCGCCGAACTGCGGGAATCGATCGTCGACGCCGACGACTTCGACATCACCGACGTGTTCGACACCGTCTACCACGACATCACCCCGGATCTGTTGGCACAGCGCGAACAGGTGCTGGCGGAGATCGCGAAGGAGGCGTGACGTGACTCAGATCATCGAGCGACCGACATTCCACGGGGACGACGAACCGCACGGAAAGCAGGAGCGAAGCGACCCGGGAAACAGCGCAAGCCCGCTACTGAGCACCGTGCCGGAGGCCCCGACGCTGACCATGGCGCAGGCGATCAACCGGGCCCTGCACGATGCGATGGCAACCGATGAGCGCGTGCTCGTCTTCGGTGAGGACGTCGCCACGCTCGGCGGTGTCTTCCGTGTCACCGAGGGACTTTCCGAAACCTTCGGCGATAAAAGGTGTTTCGATACACCCCTCGCGGAATCGGCGATCATCGGCATCGCGATCGGGATGGCGATCCGCGGCTTCGTGCCCGTTCCGGAGATCCAGTTCGACGGGTTCGCCGCGCCCGCGTTCGACCAGATCGTCAGCCACCTGGCGAAGTATAGGATGCGGACCAGGGGGGACATCGAGATGCCGGTGACCATCCGGATTCCGTCATTCGGTGGGATCGGCGCGGTCGAACACCATTCGGAGTCGACCGAGAGCTATTGGTTGCACACCGCGGGTCTGAAGGTGGTCGCGCCGTCGACTCCGACGGATGCGTATTGGCTACTGCGGCAGTCGATCACCTGCCGAGATCCGATCGTCTATCTGGAACCCAAACGGCGGTACTGGACGCGTGAGCCCGTCGACACCGACAGCCCGGGTCTGCCGATTGGCCGCGCGGCGGTTCGGCGCAGCGGCGATGACGTCACGGTGATCACCTACGGCCCACTGGTTGCCACGGCGGTCAGTGCCGCCGAACTGGCAGCGCAGCAACATGGTTGGAGCCTGGAGGTCGTCGATCTGCGGTCACTGAACCCGCTGGACTTCGAGACGGTCGCCGAATCGGTGCAAAGGACCGGGCGCGCGGTGGTCATGCACGAGGGTCCCCGCACCTTGGGCTTCGGTGCGGAACTCGCGGCGCGCATACAAGAGGAGCTGTTCTACGACCTGGAGGCGCCGGTCCTGCGCGCCACCGGATTCGACACACCGTTCCCGCCGGCACGGTTGGAGAAGCTGTGGTTACCGGGCGTCGACCGGCTCCTGGATTGCGTCGAGCGGACGTTGGAGGTGCCATGACGGGCGATGAGCGCTCGCGCGAAGAGCATCCAGCCGGCGAAGTGCGTGACTTCCTTGTTCCAGACCTCGGCGAAGGACTCGAGGACGCGACGATCACGAGCTGGAGCGTCGCCGTGGGCGACACCGTCGAACTGAACCAGACGCTGTGCACGGTCGAGACGAATAAGGCTGAGGTGGAGATCCCGAGTCCGTACGCCGGGCTGATCACCGAGCTCGGCGGCGGCGAGGGTGAGACGCTGAATGTCGGTGCGGTGCTGGCCCGTATCGCGACGGCCGCCGATACGGCTACAAAGCGCCGACCGGTGCTTGTCGGATACGGCACTGACGAAAAGATGGATGGCAGCAGGCGGACCGCACGACCGACGTCGACACGTCCACGCGCGAAGCCGCCGGTACGAAAACTGGCGGCGAAACTGAACGTCGACCTCAACGAGCTGGCAGGTTCGGGCGCTGACGGGGTGATCACCCGTGAGGACGTGCTGGCTTCGGTGGACCGGTCTGCGCCAAGTCCGGACATGGTGGCGGTGCGGGGCGTGCGGGCGGAAATGGCACATCGAATGTCATTGTCGCGCAAGGAAATACCCGATGCGCATGCGAGTGTGCAGGCGGACGGGACGAGCCTGCTGCGGCTGCGTGACCGGATACGCGCGCAGGCGGGCGACGATGTGCCGATCACGCCGTTCGTTCTCACGTTGCGGCTGTTGACGATTGCCCTCGCGCACCACCAGTACCTCAACGCGACGTGGGTCGACACCACCGAAGGTCCCCAGATCCACCTGCACTCCGCGGTGCATCTGGGATTCGGGGTCGCGGCCCCGCGTGGCCTGCTCGTGCCCGTCGTCAAAGACGCTCAGGACAAGACGACCCGTGAGCTCGCCGACGTGGTCGCGCGGCTCATTGGGGAGGCCCGGGCGGGCACGTTGCGACCGACCGAATTGCAGGGCTCCACGTTCACGGTGTCCAACTTCGGTGCGCTCGGGCTGGACGACGGTGTCCCAGTGATCAACTACCCCGAGGCGGCGATCCTCGGGATGGGATCGCTGAAGCCGCGTCCCGTCGTCGTCGACGGAGAGGTCGTGGCACGTCCGACGATGTCGCTGACGTGTGCCTTCGACCATCGCATCATCGACGGCGCACAGGCCGCGGCATTCTTGACCGAACTTCGTGCCCTCATCGAGGCGCCGGAACTGGCACTCCTGGACCTCTAGGTCACCTGCGCTTGGCGGCCTCTAGCCGACGTGCGAACTCTGGTGACTCGATAGAGGTGGCCTGCGGTCCCAGTTCGATGTCGACCGCAATGCTGTGTTGGTCGCTGTCGACAAAGCCGGGATTGGCGGTGGCCCGCATCGAGGCTTTCGTCGCGAGTACCACGTCGCGCGGCGCCGCGGCGGGCCCCGCGGCGAGTTCGCGTGCGGCGGCGACCGGATCCTCCGCGACCCGCAGCGCCAGCCCGTGGCGCACCGCCGTTTCGGCGTCGAAACTCATACCGAACAGCAGCGAAGCGCGGGCCACCTGTGGGCCGACGGCACGTTGCAGCATCCACGTGGCACCGCCGCCCGGATGGATGCCGAGCTTCTGGAAGCGCGGATCGAAGAGCGCCGCCGGACCGGCGATGCGCACGTCTGCCGCCAGTGCGAGGTTGAGCCCGGCGCCGACCGCGGCGCCGTTGACGGCCGCGATCGTCGGCAGTGCGCAGTTGGCGACAGCGAGAAATCCGTCGTAGATCACGCGCAGACCGTCCTCGGTGGCCTCGCCGAGAGCGGTCAGGTTCGCCCCCGCGCAGAACGCCTTTCCCGCGCCGGTGACGACCACGGCGTGTACGTCCTGGTTCGCTTCGGCGGCGTCGACCGCAGCACGCAACGCCGCTGAGATCTCGGCTGTGACCGCATTGCGGCGGTCGGGGTCGTTGATCGTGATGACGGCGACGTGATGGTCGACGTGAACCAGTACAGGATCAGACACGCGGCTCAGCCTAGTGACCGCCCGTCGGCGTCGGTCAGGCGATCGTCAACGTGACGTTGTTCAGCGACACGGCGACATCGCTGGGCAGGATGTCCACGAACGTGGGGGCGTCGCGTAGAGCGGGGCCGGACGCGATGACATTGGCCGGAAAGCCGGGGCTGCACGGGAAGTTGTGGCACCGGTACCAGAAGCCGGGCGCACTTTGATACGGGTACATGCTGGGCGCCTGATCGACGCGGTACCGGCCCGGCGGGATGAACGCCGTCGCCCATCCGTCGCGCGGGTTGGTGGAGACGTTGAAGACGCCATTGCTGCCGTAGCTGGGTGGCGCGGCATTCGCAGGAACGGCCAGCGCCACCGCCATGAATGTGGCGGCCGCTGTCGCCGCGACCTTGGACTTCACGACGTGGAGTGTATCGAGATGAACGCTCGACCGAAGCAGATCTCGCCAGGACAGCACCGGCTATGCCGCGGCGTCGCCCTCGTTGTCGTGCTCGCCCTCGTTGTCGTTGCCGGTGTTGTTGTCGGTGTTGTTGTCGTTGGTGGTTCCCGTGCCGGTACCCGTTCCCGTTCCGGTGCCAGTCGCCGTTCCGGTCCCTGTGCCTGTTCCGGTTCCGGTTCCGGTGTCAGTGTCGGTGTCAGTGTCGATTTCGTCGTCGGTGTTGTTGTTGTTGTCGTCGACGGTGACGGTGACGGTGGCAGTCCCCGTACCTGTGCCGGTTCCGGTCAAGTCGGTCTGCGACGGGCCAGTCAGTTGTCCGGTGCCCAGGCCGTCTTCTGGGTCTTCCTGCTTTGCGTCGATGATGCCTGTGCCGTCTTCGTCTTCATCTCCGTCGGGCACGGCGTCAAAGCTGTTCTCCATGATTTTCTTCTGCTGTTCGGTGTCGTTCGACATCAAGTCGGTCGTATCGCCTGCGAACCCGTCGGTCGGTTCGAGCTGTCGGGCCACGGCCATGGTCTGCGCCGCCCTCGGCTGGAACGGCGCGAAGATTGCCGCGATGGTCTCCAGAATCGCGCCGGGAAGCTTCACGAGGGTCGTGAAAACGTCCCCGATTGAGGGAAATAGGCGCCCGGGGCGGTACGCGCTCGGATCCGTCGGAATCGGGTTGCCGCCGTAATAGCCGAAGTCGACCGCCAGCTTCAATAGTGGCGCCGTGACGTTTGCGATGTAGTCACCGAAGATGCCGCGAACCAAAGTGGTCAGCGGGAGCTCTCTGGTCGTGTAGGTGACGTACGTGGTGTTGCCCCGGGCGGTGACGTATGCGGTGATCCTGTCGCCGACAGGCGCAACGCATCGTGCGTCGGGGCATTCGAGAACACCGCTCCTTTCGGTCAATGCGCAGGTATTCGCGTCGCATTGCACAGCCGATGTGCCGTCGGGGTTGACCGGCAGGTCGATCTCGGCCTGGTTCAGGCGCGTGGTCAAATATGCGGCCAGCGCGTTGACTGCGGAGAATGGGTTCAGCACGTAGCCCGGCGCGTTGGAGTTGTAGTCGTACTGGTAGCCGGTGTTGACGACCGCGAAGGCGTCTGTCTCACTGGGTGTGGGGTACGGATTCACCCCGATGAGCGCGAATAACGGATACCGCGTGCCGAAGCCGCCGTCCGGCCGGGCGACGTCGTTGTCCAGGATGAGCGTGGTGTTGTCGCTGAGTGCCGGATTGTTCCTCAATGCCAGCAAACTCGCGTTCGCGGCGCCCCAGCCTGACGCGAGGACCGCGTTGCGCTCACCGGCATTGGCGTCGAGGGCAGCCTGGATGCCGGCTGCGCCCTCGGAGAAGTTCACGTAGACAACGTCATGTTCTCCCGTGCCCATGGGGTCGGTGTACATGGGGTTATCGAACTTTCCGCCGAAGAAGTCCTCGACGCCCGCTCCGCTGGGATTTGTCGAGCTGCCGACGACAATGAGGGCCGTCAGATCGACTAGGGATGCGGAAATGGAGGCGGGCTGAGTAACTGCAACGGCCGTGACGCTCGTCGCGACTCCGACGGCGGCAGCGCCGATCGCGACCTTGACCGCGCCTTTTCTGCCAGCCCTGACCATTCGTCCGCCCCTCCCGGAGGATTTCTAGCAAACCCTATCGCGCACGGGGATGGTACGCGAGGTCGAGGCACGAAATAAGCACCCCCGGCAGGATTCGAACCTGCAACCTACGGAGTAGAAATCCGCTGCGCTATCCGTTGCGCCACGGGGGCAACGGACATACCCTACCGAATTCCCGCAAACCGATGGATGGGTCATCCCCTAGTCTGGAATCGATGGCGCACCATACGAAGGATAAGGGTGACCTAGGCATCGCCAAGGTCCATGCCGACCTGGTGAGCCAAGGGTTCACGGTCCTATTTCCCGCGACGGAGCACGCGCCGTTCGACCTCGTCGCATATGCCGCCGGAGAGTTCCACCGCCTTCAGGTGAAGTACCGATCGGCGCGCGCAGGGGCTGTCAAAGTTCAATTCCGGTCCATTTGGGCGGATCGGAATGGTACGCACATGACCCCGATGGACAAGCGCGCAATCGATACCGTGTGCATCTACTGCCCGGAGACCGACGAATGCTATTACGTGCGGCCCGACGCATATGGCACCTCGGTCACGCTTCGAGTTACGCCCAGCAAGAACGGTCAGCATGCAGGAATTCTGGATGCCGCAGCATTCCGCGAACTGCCGGCGCTACTGCCGTATAGCGACGGCCACTAAAGCCACTTCGCGCCTCCGACTGACCTGGTGTTTTCTGGGTGTCGGAATGAGGAAAGTGCCCTCTGAACTGGGATGATTGTAGTTCTCACACAAACAATCGGGTCAGTTCGGAAAGGCACTTCCAGTGCAAGTTTCGCACAGCTTCGCTTCGCAGTCAGCGGTGTTCGATGACGATCATCTCGTGTCGTGCGCCGGGCTGGTACCGGTGATGACGTTGGCCCAGCAGACCGGGCTGACTCGGCTTCTCTCGGAGAAGGTCCAGATCGTCGCGCCGCGGATCAAGTCCGGGGCGGCCAACCCGTCTCCGAAACTGGCCACGCTGATCGCGGGCATGTGCGCGGGCGCGGACTGCATCGACGACATCGACCTGGTCCGCAGCGGCGGCATGACGACGCTCTTCGACGGCGTGTACGCACCGTCGACGGTCGGAACGTTGTTGCGAGAGTTCACCTTCGGTCACGCCCGCCAACTCGAATCGGTACTACGTGACCATCTGGTGGCGCTGTGTGGGAGGGTCGACCTGCTCCCTGATGCCGCCAAGGGGTCGGTGTTCATCGACATCGACTCGCTGCTACGTCCGGTCTACGGGCGCGCCAAACAGGGCGCCTCCTACGGACACACCAAGATCGCCGGCAAGCAGATCCTGCGCAAGGGACTCTCACCGCTGGCCACCACCATCAGCACCGCGGGGTCGGCACCGGTGATCGCCGGGATGCGGCTACGCGCGGGCAAGACCGCCTCGGCCAAGGGTGCCGGGCGCATGGTCGCCCAAGCCATCAGAACCGCCCGCGCCGCCGGAGCCAGCGGGCAGATCCTGGTGCGCGGCGACTCGGCCTACGGCAACCGGGCGGTGGTGCGGAGCTGCCTGCGCGCGGGCGCCCGGTTCTCGCTGGTGATGATCCGAAACCCCGCCGTGGAACGCGCGCTGGCCGCCATCGACGAGAGCGCCTGGACCCCGGTGTCTTATCCCGGCGCAGTCCAAGATCCCGATACCGGGGCCTGGATCTCTGATGCCGAAGTCGCCGAAATCCCCTACACCGCTTTTGCATCCACCCCCGATCGAATCACCGCGCGCCTCATCGTGCGTCGAGTCAAAGACGCCCGGTTTCCCGACGCACTGTTTCCGGTCTGGCGATATCACCCGTTCTTCACCAACACCGACCTGCCCGCCGATCAGGCCGACATCACCCACCGCCAACACGCGATCATCGAGACCGTGTTCGCCGACCTGATCGACGGACCGCTGGCACACATCCCGTCGGGCCGCTTCGGGGCGAACTCCGCCTGGATCCTGTGCGCGGCCATCGCCCACAACCTGCTGCGCGCCGCCGGGGTGCTGGCAGGTGAGAACCACGGCCGGGCGCGGGGATCCACACTGCGCCGCAAGATCGTCAACATTCCCGCGCGACTCGCCCGTCCGCAACGCCGGCCCATCCTGCACCTACCCACCCACTGGCCCTGGTCTCGGGCCTGGCTCATGCTGTGGCACAACATCATCGGCCCTAGCCCGCCCAATGCCGCTACTGTCTGACCACCTGGCCGAAAGCCCCCGAACGGAGCGCAGAGGAAAAGCTGGGCAAACCAGCAGCTACCTCATGCGCACAACCCGACGACCAACGACAGCCCGACCTCACAGCCACACACCAGGTCAGTCGGTGGATCGAGGCTAAAGCCACTTCGCGCCTCCGCGCAGCGGACTAGCGTGGTGACCACCCAACGGCAGCTGCGGGAGGAGAGCGACGAGCAATGAGTGATGTGCCGGACCTGGATGCGGACGGACTCCCGGAGGAACTCAGCGCGTTCGACCAGATCCTGCATCGCGGTGAGGCCAACCCGCGCACCCGCTCGGGGATCATGACGCTGGAGATCCTCGACAGCGATCCGGACTGGGAACAGTTCCGGCGGAGGTTCGACAGCGCGTCGCGCAAGGTGCTGCGGCTACGCCAGAAGGTCGTCACGCCGACGCTGCCGACAGTGGCGCCACGGTGGGTCATCGATCCCGATTTCAACCTGGACTTCCACGTCCGCCGGATCCGGATCTCTCAACCGGGAACACTGCGCCAGGTACTCGACCTCGCCGAGGTCGCGGCACAGTCACCGCTCGACATCTCCCGACCGCTGTGGACCGCGACGCTCATCGAGGGCCTCGAAGGTGGCGGCGCGGCGATCATGATGCATCTCAGCCACGCCATCACGGACGGCGTCGGAGCCGTCGAGATGTTCGCCCACATCTACGACCTGGAACGCGAACCGGCACCGCAGGCCATACCGCCGCTGCCGATTCCGCAGGACCTTTCGCCCAACGACTTGATGCGCCAAGGCGTTAGACGTCTCCCGGGCACGATCGCGGGGCGGGTACGCGGCGTGGTGTCCGGCGCCGCTCATGTGGTGGGCGAGGCGATCCGTGACCCGATCTCGCGCATGGGCAGCGTTATGGACTACGCGATGTCCGGCGCCCGGGTGATGGGGCCGGTCGCCGACCCGTCACCGGTGCTACGTCGGCGCAGCCTCTCGTCGCGCAGCGAGGCCATCGACATCAAGTTCGGTGACCTGCATCGCGCCGCGAAGGCGGCGGGCGGCTCCATCAACGATGCGTACCTGGCCGGCCTGTGCGGCGCGCTGCGGCTCTACCACGACGCCAAGGGCGTGCCCATCGACGCCTTGCCGATGGCGGTTCCCGTCAACCTTCGATCTGAAGCGGACCCCGCGGGTGGAAACCGGTTCGCCGGAGTCAATCTGGCCGCGCCGATCGGACTGCAGGACCCCGAAGTGCGGATCAAGAACATCCGCTCACAGATGACGAGCAAGCGTGAAGAGCGTGCGATCGACATGGTCGGGGCCATCGCTCCGGTGATCAGCTTGCTGCCTGACTCGGTGCTCGAGTCCATGGCGGGATCGATCGTCAACTCCGACGTGCAAGCCAGCAACGTGCCGGTGTACGCGGGCGACACGTTTATTGCCGGCGCGAAGATCCTGCGGCAGTACGGAATTGGACCGCTGCCAGGTGTGGCCATGATGGTGGTGCTGATCTCCCGGGCGGGGTACTGCACCATCACCACACGTTACGATCGTGCCGCGATCGACGACCCGGATCTGTGGGCCCGCTGCCTGCAGTCGGGTTTCGACGAAGTCCTGGCCCTGGGTGGCGACGGTCGTGCGGAGCCGGCGTCGTTCTCCGTAGACCCGCCCGAGAACATCCGCATATCACCGAACGGAAGTGCGCTGCAATGACTTCGGGAAATGGTCAAGGTTCGCAGGCCATACGCAGGACCATGCGGCTGCCGGGCTCGGTCGCCGAGATCCAGGCCAGCCCGCCTGGCCCCGAGGTCGGCGCGTTCTTCGATCTCGACGGCACGTTGGTCGCCGGTTTCACCGGCGTGATCATGACGCAGGACCGGTTGCGTCGCCGCCAGATGTCGGTAGGGGAGTTCATCGGCATGGTGCAGGCCGGGCTCAACCACCAGCTCGGTCGCTCCGAATTCGAGGATCTCATCGGTAAGGGCGCCCGCATGCTGCGTGGCAATTCGCTCGCCGACATCGATGAACTGGCCGAGCGCCTTTTCGTGCAGAAGATCGTCGGCCGCATCTATCCCGAGATGCGCGAGCTGGTGCGTGCTCACATGGCCCGTGGTCACACCGTGGTGCTCAGCTCGTCCGCGTTGACGGTGCAGGTCGAGCCCGTCGCACGGTTCTTGGGCATCGACAACGTGTTGAGCAACAAGTTCGAAACCGACGAGCACGGACTGCTGACCGGCGAGGTCCTCACTCCCATCATCTGGGGTCCCGGCAAGGCCAGAGCGGTGCAGGCGTTCGCCTCCAAGAACGGTGTCGACCTGTCGAAGAGCTACTTCTACGCCGACGGTGACGAAGACGTCGCGCTGATGTATCTGGTCGGCAATCCGCGGCCAACGAATCCGGCGGGCAAGCTCGCGGCGGTCGCGGCCAAGCGCGGTTGGCCGGTGCTGAGATTCAGCAGTCGTAGTGGCAGCAGTCCGGTGTCACAGCTGCGTACGGCCGTCGGCATCGCGTCGATGGTGCCGATCGCCGCGGGCGCAATCGGCCTCGGTCTGCTGACCCAGAACCGGCGCACCGGCGTCAACTTCTTCACGTCGACCTTCGGTAAGACACTTCTCACGACCATCGGGGTCGAGCTGAACGTGCTGGGCAAGGAGAACCTGACGGTCGAGCGACCGGCGGTGTTCATCTTCAACCACCGAAACCAAGCAGACCCGATGATCGCCGGACGACTGGTCGAATCCAATTTCACTTCAGTGGGCAAAAAGGAACTGGAGAAGGACCCGATCGTCGGCACGATGGGCAAGATCATGGATGCGGCGTTCATCGACCGCGACGATCCCCAGAAGGCCGTCGAGGGGCTCAAGAAGGTCGAGGAGTTGGCCCGTAAGGGTCTTTCAATTCTGATCGCGCCCGAGGGTACCCGGCTGGACACCACCGAGGTCGGTCCGTTCAAGAAGGGCCCGTTCCGAATTGCGATGTCGGCGGGAATCCCGGTCGTACCCATCGTCATTCGCAATGCCGAGGTTATCGCCGCCCGCGACTCGAGCACGTTCAATCCCGGAATCGTCGATGTCGTGGTCTATCCGCCGATCCCCGTGGATGATTGGACGCACGACGAGCTGTCCGACCGTATTGCCGAGGTGCGCCAGCTCTACCTCGACACGCTGAAAGATTGGCCGCAGGACAAGCTGCCCACTCCGGCGTTGTACACCCGTAAGAAGGCCAAGAACCCGAGGAAGCCGCCCGCGAAGAAGTCCACGCCGAGTAAGACCGCCAAGAAGGCGACAACCACGAAGGTGACGGCGAAGAAGGTGGCTGCCAAGAAGACCCCCGCCAAGAAGACAGCGACGAAGAAGGCGACCCCGAAGGGCCGGTCGTGAACGTCCCCCCGGACCGATTCGCGCCGTTCACCCCCACCGGCGACGCGCTCGTGCTCGCATCGGTGTCCTCGCCCGCCGAGCAGGAACTGCTCAACGATTGGCTGGAGCAACAGCACCGCGAGAATCCCGACTCCAAGGTCGACGTCTTGCGGCTACCCGCCGACGATCCACCGCCCGGCGTGCTTGCGCAGCTCGTGGCTGAGCTGGAGGCCGACGAGGATAGATCCGTCGTGCCGGTGCGAGTGTTCTGGGTGCCGGGCGGGTTGCCGACACGCTCAAAGGTGGTGGCGCTGCTGTCAGGTCGCGACACCTACCGGCCGCCGGAGCTTCTGCAGCGCCGAATCCTGCGCAGGGACCCGTCTCGTGCCCGGGTGGTCGCCGGTGAGCCTGCAAAAGTTTCGGAGCTCCGCCAACAGTGGGCCGACACGACAGTGGCCGAGAACTCGCGTGAATTCGCGCGGTTTGTGTTGCGTCGCGCGGCCCTGGCGATCGAGCGGGTCGAGCTGCGACTGCTTGGACCGGAGTACAAGTCCCCGCGACTGATGAAGCCCGAAGTACTGGCCTCCGCTCGTTTTCGCGAAGGCCTGGAACAGATCCCGGGTGCGGACGTCGAAACAGCGGGAGAGATGCTCGACGAACTCTCCACCGGATGGAGCCGGTTCTCGGTCGATCTGATCCCTTCGCTCGGTCGCGCCATATTCAGCCGCGGCTTCGATCCCCATGTCGACTACGACCGCGCCCAGGTGGAGGCGATGCGCGGCAGCCTGGAGAACCATCCGGCTGTGCTGCTGTTCTCGCACAGGTCCTATCTGGACGGCGTGATCGTGCCGGTGGCGATGCAGGAGAACCGATTACCTCCGGTTCATACGTTTGCGGGCATCAACCTGTCGTTCGGATTCATGGGTCCGCTGATGCGCCACTCGGGCGTCATCTTCCTGCGGCGAAAGCTCGATGACCCGCTCTACAAGTACGTGTTGCGGCAGTTCGTCGGCTACATCGTCGAGAAGCGATTCAACCTCAGCTGGTCGATCGAGGGCACTCGCTCGCGGACCGGAAAGATGTTGCCGCCCAAGCTGGGTCTGCTCGCCTATGTTGCCGACGCCTATCTCGACGGTCGCAGCGATGACATTTTGCTGCAGCCTGTTTCGATCAGCTTCGACCAGTTGCACGAAACCGCGGAGTATGCGGCGTACGCGCAGGGTGGTGAGAAGACTCCCGAAGGCCTGTCGTGGTTGTACAACTTCATCAAGGCGCAGGGCGAGCGCAACTACGGCAAGATCTATGTCCGCTTTCCCGAAGCGGTGTCGATGCGCGAATACCTGGGCGCGCCGCACGGCCCGATGGCCACCGACGACGCCGCGAAACGCCTTGCCATGCAGAAGATGGCCTTCGAGGTGGCATGGCGGATACTGCGGGCCACACCGGTCAACGCGACCGCATTGGTATCGGCGCTGCTGCTGACCACCCGTGGGGTTGCCCTGACACTTGATCAACTGCATCACACCCTTCAGGACTCGCTGGACTACCTGGAGCGCAAACAGACTCCGATGACCAACAGCGCGCTGCGGCTGAGGACGCCCGACGGGGTTCGTGCCGCGCTGGACGCCCTGTCCAACCGCCACCCGGTCACGTGTGTCGACGGAGGCCGAGAGCCGGTCTGGCGGATCGCCCCGGAGGATGAGCATGAGGCGGCGTTCTACCGCAACACGCTGATCGACGTGTTTCTGGAGACGTCGATCGTCGAGTTGGCCCTCGCCTATTCGGGGCGTGCCGATGAAGATCGGTTGGAAGCGTTCTGGAGTCAGGCGATGCGGTTGCGGGACCTGTTGAAATTCGATTTCTACTTCGCCGACTCCGCCGCGTTCCGCGAGCACGTGGCCGAAGAGATGTCGTGGCAGCACGAGGATTGGGAATCGCACGTCGCGTCGGGTGACGTCGACGGGCTGTTGCGTGCGAAGCGTCCGCTGATCGCGGGCGCCATGCTGCGGCCGTTCTTCGAGGCTTACGAGATCGTGGCGGATGTTTTGCGCGACTCACCCGCAGACATCGACGAGAAAGAACTGACCAAACGCGCGTTGGGACTGGGCAATCAGTATGTCGCCCAGGAACGGGTGCACAGCAATGAGTCGGTATCGGCTCTGTTGTTCGCGACGGCACGTCAAGTGGTCGCGGACCAGAATCTGCTGACCCCCGCGGCCGATCTGGGCGATCGACGCACAGCGTTTCGCGACGAGCTTCGCGCGATCCTGCGCGATATGGAGAAGGTCGAGCAGTTCTCGCGCGAGCAGTTCTATGCGCGCGAGATAGCGCGCCGCAGCGTCCGCACCGAACTGGCGTAGCGTCGCCCGGCTGTCACCTGCGGGGTGACGCAGCGCACGCCATACCCTGAACGCATGACGACGGTCGCCTCCAGCGTGCGCAGCAGCGCGGTGTGGCCGGTGCTCGCCGGGGTGGCTGTGCTGGCAGGCGCGACCGCCGCGGGGCTGGGCGCGTTGTCGCTCACGGACGCGCTGACCGCAACGGGGCTGCCCGATCCCGGCCCGGTGACCACCTATGGCCTGCCGTTTGTGCGGGCGGCGGGGGAGATCGCCGCCGTGGTCGCGGTCGGGTCGTTTCTACTGGCCGCATTCCTGGTGCCGCCGCAGTCCAACGGAGTTCTCGACGCCGGCGGCTACCGTGCGCTGCGGCTCGGCACCGTCGCCTCCGGAGTTTGGACCGTGTGCGCGGCGCTGTTGGTGCCCCTCACCGTCTCCGACGTCACCGGCAAGCCGTTGGCCTCGCGTCTCGACCCGTCGGCGATCTGGTCGGTGGCGAGCCTGGTCGAGATCGCCGGCGCCTGGCGGTGGACCGCGCTCATCGCCGCCGCCGTGACGATCGCCAGCATCCCGGTGTTGCGATGGTCGCCGACGCCGCTGCTGTTCGCCGGGTCATTGGCCGCGCTGCTGCCGCTCGCGCTGACCGGTCATTCGTCGTCGGGCGGCTCGCACGATCTGGCCACCAACAGCCTGCTCATCCACTTGGTGGCCGGCGCGCTGTGGGCGGGCGGTCTCTTGGCGCTGCTGGTTCATGCCCTCCGCGGCGGCGAGCATGCCTATCTGGCCGCGCGTCGGTTCTCGCTGGTCGCACTGTGGTGCTTTGTGGCCATGGCCCTCAGTGGTGTCATCAACGCCCTCGTCCGCGTGCAACCCGCGGACCTGTTCGATACCAACTACGGCTGGCTGATTCTGGCCAAGACGGTCGCGTTGTGTGTGCTCGGCGCGATCGGCTGGCTGCAAAGAGGCCGCGGTCTTGGCGCGCTGAAGTCGGATCCGGGCGCGCGCGGCCCACTGATCAGGTTGGCGCTTGTCGAAGCCGTGGTATTCGGGCTGACGTTCGGTGTCGCTGTCGCTTTGGGCCGGACACCGCCGCCCCCGCCCCCGATCTTCAATCCCTCGATCCCGGCGATTGAGATCGGCTACGACCTCGCAGGGCCCCCCACGCTGACCCGCATCCTGTTCGACTGGCGCTTCGACTTGGTATTCGGCACGGCGGCAATCGTGGTCGCACTCGTGTATGTGGTTGCCGTGGTCAGGCTGCGACGCCGCGGCGATGCATGGCCGGTCGGCCGGACCGTGGCGTGGCTGCTGGGATGTCTGGTTGTGCTGTTCGCGACATCGTCGGGTGTCGGTCGCTACATGCCTGCCATGTTCAGCATGCACATGGCTGCGCACATGCTGCTGTCGATGCTGGCTCCCATCCTGCTCGTGCTCGGCGCTCCGGTCACGCTTGCGCTGAGGGCATTGCCCGCGGCGGGACGCAACGAGCCCCCCGGCCCGCGGGAGTGGCTACTTGCTGCCCTGCACTCACGAGTGTCGAAGGTGCTCACCAATCCGATCGTGGCGACCATCCTGTTCGTCGGCGGGTTCTACGGGCTGTACTTCGGCGGGATCTTCGACGCGGCGGTGGACAGCCACTCCGCCCACCTCGCCATGAACCTGCACTTCCTGCTGACCGGCTATCTGTTCTATTGGGTGGTAATCGGCGTCGACCCGACACCGCGCCCGATCCCGCCCCTCGGCAAGGTCGCAATGGTGTTCGCCTCGCTGCCGTTCCACGCGTTCTTCGGTGTCGTGTTGATGAGCACGAACACGGTACTGGGAGAGCCGTTCTACAAATCGCTGCAGCTCTACTGGCATACCGACCTGCTCGGCGACCAGCGCCTTGGCGGTGGAATTGCCTGGGCGGCAGGGGAGTTACCGCTCGTTATTGTGATAGTCGCGCTGCTGATCCAGTGGCGACGCAGCGACGACCGCACCGCTAAGCGGCTCGATCGCGCCGCCGACCGTGACGACGATGCTGACCTCGCCGCCTACAACGCGATGCTCGCCGAACTCGCCCGCCGCGAGGACCAGCAGCGGTAGCTTCGGCTGCCGTGAGGCTCGCTGATTCCCGATGGGCGCCTAGACCGCACCCGCCGCAATCGCCGCCGGCCAGCTGCCGTACCGGCTGATATCGGGTCCGGTGGCGGCCGTGGCCTCGCAACTGAATCCGGTCCGCCATGTGCCGTCGTCGAACTCGACCTTGCCGAGCTGCATCGGCGCGGGCAACGCCGCCAGGAACAAGCCCAGCGCCCTCGGGGAGAGCAGCCATAGGTGTCCCGTGAGCGAGGCGCCCGGCTCACCCTCGGGCACGCGGGAGACCGCGGGTTTGGGCGGGTCGGTCGGCAACACAGACATCCGGTATCGCGGCGCCGTTGTGATGTCGCCTACCCACCTCGCATCCAAATCCGTCAGTTGGTGTGCCAGTGGCCCGCCTCGCAGGTGGGCGCCGAACACCACCAACTCAAGGTCCTCGCTCATGGCGTTTCAACTTACGGGTCAGGCCGCCACGTCGAGCGGTGAACGCCGGCCGAACGGGAGGTCAACGCACACGGCCGGTGTCGACTTCCTGATCCGCAACACGGGCTCCTCCGCGGCGGACCCGCCCACAGCTATCCACAATCGCGGACTCGTCCACAGCCGGCCGTGTCCGGCCCGCGTGTGCGGCGTGGATGTCAGCGGCCCGACGGTCAATGGCTGTGTCACCGACGCGCCGCCCGACGGGCGTCGCAAGTAATGAATGGAAGGAACCACCATGTTCGAGACACCAATCACCGTGGTCGGCAACATCGTCACAAAACCCGACCGCAAGCGGGTCGGCGATCAGGAGCTCATCAAGTTTCGGGTGGCGAGCAATTCCCGTCGCCGCACATCGGACGGGCAGTGGGAGCCCGGCAACTCGTTCTTCGTCACGGTCAACTGCTGGGGAAAGCTGGTCACCGGCGTCGGTGCGGCCCTCGGGAAGGGTGACGCGGTGATCGTGGTTGGTCATGTACACACCAGCGAGTACGAGGACAAAGAAGGCAACCGCCGTTCGTCGGTAGAGGTACGGGCCACCTCAGTGGGCCCAGATCTGGCGAGGTGCATCGCCCGCATCGAGTCTCGTCGGCGCGCCGAACCGGCCGACGAGCGGACGTCAGCTGCAGCTGGGGCGGATGAGGGCGTCGGCAACGACTCGGACGATGACGGAGTGTCCGACGACCACGACCCGGAGTACGACGCGCAGGACGAGGACTCGGCCGTCGACGGGCAGGCGTTGCCTCTGACCGCATAGCCAGCTCAGGCCACGCTGTCGTCAGAGCCGACTCAGGCCACGCCTACGATGGTGCGCGGGAAATCCCAACGACTCGCAATTCTTCGGAAAGGCAACACCACGGCATGGCCGAATTTATTTATTCGATGCGGAAGGTCCGCAAGGCGCACGGCGACAAGGTCATCCTTGACGACGTCAGTCTGAACTTCCTTCCAGGCGCGAAGATCGGCGTCGTCGGCCCGAACGGGGCAGGCAAGTCGAGCGTCTTGCGGATCATGGCCGGCCTAGACACCGCCAATAACGGCGATGCGCTGCTGCAGCCCGGTGCGACGGTCGGCATCCTCCAGCAGGAGCCCCAGCTCGACGAGACCAAGACGGTCCGCGAGAACGTCGAGGACGGCGTGGCGATCAAGGGCAAGCTCAACCGCTATAACGAGGTCGCCGAGCTGATGGCCACCGACTACACCGACGAGCTGATGGAGGAGATGGGCAAGCTCCAGGAGGAGCTCGACGCTGCCGACGCATGGGATATCGACTCCCAGCTCGAACAGGCGATGGACGCGCTGCGCTGCCCGCCACCCGACGAGCCAGTCACCCACCTGTCGGGCGGCGAGCGCCGCCGCGTCGCACTGTGCAAGCTGCTGCTGTCCAAGCCCGACCTGCTGCTGCTCGACGAGCCGACCAACCACCTCGACGCCGAGAGTGTGTTGTGGCTGGAACAGCACCTCGCCGACTACAAGGGCGCCATCCTGGCCGTCACCCACGACCGCTACTTCCTGGACAACGTCGCGGAGTGGATTCTCGAGCTCGACCGCGGGCGCGCCTACCCCTACGAGGGCAATTACTCCACCTACCTGGAGAAGAAGGCCGAGCGCGTCGCCGTGCAGGGACGCAAGGACGCCAAGCTGCAGAAGCGACTGCAGGAGGAACTCGCCTGGGTCCGGTCGGGCGCCAAGGCACGCCAGGCGAAGAGCAAGGCAAGGCTGGGGCGCTACGAGGAGATGGCGACGGAGGCCGAGAAAACGCGCAAGCTCGACTTCGAGGAGATCCAGATCCCGACGGGTCCGCGGCTGGGCAGTGTCGTTGTGGAGGTCGACCATCTCGACAAGGGGTTTGAGGGGCGCACCCTCATCAAGGACCTGTCGTTCACCCTGCCGCGCAACGGGATCGTCGGAGTCATCGGCCCCAACGGTGTCGGTAAGACCACGTTGTTCAAGACCATCGTCGGTCTCGAGCAGCCCGACAGCGGCACTGTAAAGGTCGGTGAGACAGTCAAGCTGAGCTATGTCGACCAGAGCCGGGCGGGCATCGATCCCAAGAAGACGGTGTGGGAAGTGGTGTCCGACAAGCTGGACTACATCGAGGTCGGGCAGAACGAGATCCCATCGAGGGCTTATGTCTCAGCGTTCGGGTTCAAGGGTCCCGATCAACAGAAGCCGGCGGGCGTGCTCTCCGGCGGTGAACGAAACCGGCTCAACCTGGCGCTCACCCTCAAGGAGGGCGGCAACCTGATCCTGCTCGACGAACCGACCAACGACCTCGACGTGGAGACGCTGTCGTCGCTGGAGAACGCGCTGGAAAACTTCCCGGGCTGCGCGGTGGTGATTTCGCACGACCGCTGGTTCCTCGACCGCACTTGCACGCACATCCTCGCGTGGGAGGGCGACGACGACAACGAGGCGAAATGGTTCTGGTTCGAGGGCAACTTCGCCGGCTATGAGGAGAACAAGGTGGAGCGGCTCGGTGCCGACGCGGCACGTCCGCACAGGGTGACCCACCGTCGCCTCACGCGAGACTAATGTCCATCGTGCGGGCCACGGCGTCGTCTGCTCATCGGGCCGGCGGCGTTATCCAACGACGGACGGTCCGCGGGTACAGGCGAGGAGCGTGGCATGTCGGTGAATCCGGGAGCCGCACGGAGACCAGCTGACCCTGGTGCCAGTGGCGCCGGCGCTGGAGCGTCTCAGGCGCTGAGCCCGGATCAGATCGCGCGGCTTGCGCATTCCTATCTCGATACGTACCGCGGCCCGCACGACGCACCTGCAGCCGACGCGTCGGTAACCCTGCCGGTGGACATGACGTCGCGGCAGATGATGGGGCCGGGTCTGGTGACCGCACATCACCGGCTGGGCCGGGTGCGGCCGATCGGCGAAACCCGTGTCGCGGTGTATGGAGCCGACGATCCCGCGGGATTCGGCCCGGCGATGCAGATCGTCACCGACTACACCCCGATGGTGATGGACTCGGTGACGGTGCTGCTGCACCGGTTCGGAGTGTCATACACGGCGATCATGAACCCGGTCTTCCGGGTGCGCCGCAGCCCCTCAGGCGAACTGCTGGACCTGCGGCCGCCCGCCGATGTCGGGGCGTCCCGCGAAGGCGTCGACGAGTGCTGGATCCACGTCCAGCTCGCACAGGCGACCGACAGCAAGGGCCTCGCCGAGGTCGCGCAACAGCTGCCCGGTGTGCTGGCCGACGCGCGTCAGGTCGCGATCGACTCCAGTGGGATGGCGGCGACAATGCGCGGGCTGGCGCACGAACTCGACGCGGACCCCGGTAGCCGGTTTCCCGGACGTGATCGCAAGGATGTTGCAGCGCTTCTTCGTTGGCTCGCCGACGGACACTTCATACTGTTGGGGTACCAGCGGTGCTCGGTCAGCGACGGACACGCGTCCGTCGACCTTGCCAGCCGGCTCGGTGTGCTGCGGCTACGCCAGGACGTGCTGCCCCAGCTGACCCACGCCAACGACCTCCTCGTACTCGCTCAGGCCACCATCCCGAGCTACCTTCGTTACGGCGCGTACCCCTATATCGTCGTGGTGCGTGAGCAATCGGGTGACGTGGCCGTCGAACACCGCTTTGTCGGTCTGTTCACGGTCGCCGCAACCAATGCCAATGTGCTTGAAATACCGCTGATTTCAGCACGGGTGCGGGAGGCTTTGGCACTAGCGCAGCGCGACCCGAGCCATCCCGGCCAATTGCTGCTCGACATCATCCAGACCATTCCACGTTCGGAACTGTTCGCGTTGTCCGCCCAGGAACTTCTCGACATGGTCAAGGCCGTCGTCGACCTCGGTTCTCGGCGGCGCACGCTGCTGTTCATGCGGGCCGATTCGCTCGCCCACTTCGTTTCGTGCCTTGTCTATCTGCCCCGTGACCGCTATACCACCGACGTCCGGCTGGAGATGCAGGCGATTCTGGTCTCCGAGCTCGGCGGGGTCAGTATCGAATACACCGCACGTGTCAGCGAATCGCCCTGGGCGGTAGTGCATTTCACGGTACGAATGCCTGACGGTTCGCGTCCGGCAGGCATCGACATGTCGATGAAGAATGAGAGCAGAATCCAGAACCTGCTCACCGAAGCGGCGCGCACGTGGGGGGACCGGCTGATCGGCGCCGTCAAGACCGGTTCCATCGACCAGTCAAAGGCCCAGCACTATGCGACGGCCTTTTCCGAGGCGTACAAGCAGGCCTTCGCCCCGCAAGACGCGATCAATGACATCGCGATCATCGAAGAGCTGCATGATAATTCGATCAGACCGGTCCTCGTCGAAGCCATCGAGGAGCACATTGCGCAACTCACCCTGTATCTGGGTGGACAATCCGCGTCGCTGAGCGACCTGCTGCCGATGCTGCAGTCGATGGGTGTCGCGGTGCTCGAGGAGCGGCCGTTCACCGTGATCCGACCCGACGGGTTGCCGGTGTGGATCTATCAATTCAAGATGTCGCCGCACAAGTCCATTCCCGAGGTGGCGCCGGGCCCTGAACGCGACGCCGCGCAGGTGCGCTTTGCCGACGCTGTGACCGCGATCTGGCAGGGCCGCGCCGAGATCGACCGATTCAACGAACTCGTCCTGCGCGCCGGCCTCACCTGGCAACAGGTCGCGATTCTGCGCAGTTACGCGAAATATTTGAGGCAGGCGGGGTTCCCGTACAGCCAGTCACATATCGAGACCGTGATCAACGACAACGCCGCAACGGCACGGTCACTGGTCGAACTGTTCGAGGCACTGTTCTGTCCGACGTCTCCCACTGACGACGAGCCGAGACGACGCGACGCTCAAGCTGCCGCCGCGGCCGTCGCCGCCGACATCGACGCGCTGGTCAGCTTGGACACCGACCGCGTGCTGCGCGCATTCGCGTCGATGATCCAGGCAACGCTGCGCACCAACTACTTCGTCTCCGGGCAGGAGTCCGCACGCGCGCAGAATGTCCTGTCCTTCAAGCTCAATCCCGGTCTGATCGACGAACTTCCGCTGCCGCGACCCCGATTCGAGATCTTCGTGTACTCGCCGAGGGTCGAGGGTGTGCACCTGCGGTTCGGGCATGTCGCCCGCGGCGGACTGCGCTGGTCGGACCGCAAGGAGGATTTCCGCACTGAGGTCCTGGGGCTCGTCAAGGCGCAGGCGGTGAAGAACGCCGTCATCGTGCCAGTCGGCGCGAAGGGCGGGTTCGTGGTCAAGGACCCGCCATCGCCGACCGGCGACGCCGCAACCGACCGCGACGCACAGCGCGCCGAGGGCGTGGCCTGCTACCGGCTCTTCATCTCGGGCCTGCTCGATGTCACCGACAACGTCGACAAGGCCACCGGAAATGTGGTGACTCCGACCGACGTGGTCCGGCGCGACGGCGACGACGCATATCTGGTGGTCGCGGCGGACAAGGGAACCGCGACGTTCTCCGACATCGCCAACGAGGTGGCACAGTCCTACGGTTTCTGGCTCGGCGACGCCTTTGCTTCGGGTGGATCGGTGGGCTACGACCACAAGGCCATGGGCATCACCGCCAAAGGTGCGTGGGAATCGGTCAAACGTCACTTCAGGGAGATGGGCGTCGACACCCAGTCCGAGGACTTCACCGTCGTCGGTGTCGGGGATATGAGCGGCGACGTGTTCGGCAACGGGATGTTGCTGTCCAACCACATTCGGCTGCTCGCCGCGTTCGACCACCGCCACATCTTCATCGATCCCGATCCCGACGCGGCGACGTCGTGGGACGAGCGCAAGCGACTCTTCGAACTGCCGCGGTCCAGCTGGGAGGACTACAACGCGTCGTTGATCAGCGAGGGAGGTGGTGTCTACAGCAGGGAGCAGAAGGCGATCGGAATCAGCGAGCAGGCGCGCACCGCGCTGGGCATCGAGGATGGCGTCGACGAACTCACACCACCGGCCCTGATGAAGGCAATCCTGAGAGCGCCCGCGGATCTGCTGTTCAACGGCGGCATCGGCACCTACATCAAGGCGGAGAGTCAGTCCGACGCCGATGTCGGTGATCGCGCCAACGATCCGGTGCGCGTCAACGGTAATCAGGTGCGCGCCAAGGTGATCGGCGAAGGCGGGAACCTCGGCGTGACCTCGCTGGGGCGCATCGAATTCGATCTTGCCGGTGGCCGGATCAACACCGACGCACTGGACAACTCGGCGGGCGTCGACTGCTCCGACCACGAGGTCAACATCAAGATCCTGATTGATTCGCTCGTCACCGCGGGCAAGGTCAGGCCCGAGGACCGCACCGAATTGCTGTTGTCGATGACCGACGAGGTCGGCCACCTGGTGCTCAAGGACAACGTCGACCAGAACGACCTGCTGGGCACCAGTCGCGCGAACTCGGCAAGCCTGCTGCCCGTGCATGCGCGGATGATCAAGGATTTCGTCCAGGATCGCGGGCTGAACCGGGGGCTCGAGGCGCTGCCGTCCGAGAAGGAGATCGGGCGCCGCGCCGAGATCGGAATCGGTTTGACCTCACCGGAACTCGCGACGTTGATGGCTCACGTCAAGCTGGCCCTGAAGGACGACGTGCTGGCCAGCGACCTGCCCGACCAGGAGGCGTTCGCGTCGCGGCTGCCGGTGTACTTCCCGGTCAGGCTCCGCGACGAGTTCAGCGCCGACATCCGGTCGCATCAACTGCGCCGGGAGATCGTCACCACGATGCTGGTCAACGACCTCGTCGACACCAGTGGCATCAGCTACGCCTACCGAGTTATGGAAGATGTCGGTGTGGGGCCGGTGGACGCGGTCCGCAGCTATGCGGCGACCAATGCCATCTTCCGGATCGGCGAGGTGCTGCGCCAGATCCGTGCGGCTAGCGACAATGGCGTGTCGGTAGCGGTATCCGATCGGATGACGCTGGATCTGCGTCGGCTCATCGATCGTGCAGGGCGCTGGCTGCTCAACTACCGGCCTCAACCGCTTGCGGTCGGCGCGGAGATCAACCGGTTCGCAGCCAAGGTCGCTGCGCTGACGCCGCGGATGTCGGAGTGGCTGCGTGGCGATGACCAGGCGATCGTCGACAAAGAGGCCCGCGAGTTCGCTAGCCACGGCGTTTCGAAAGACCTGGCGTACATGGTCGCGACCGGGCTATACCAGTACAGCCTGCTGGACGTCATCGACATCGCCGACATCGTGGACCGCGAACCGGCCGAGGTCGCCGACACCTACTTCGCGCTGATGGATCACTTCAACACCGACAGCCTGCTCACTGCGGTGTCGCGGCTGGAGCGCGAGGACCGCTGGCATTCGTTGGCGCGCCTGGCGATCCGCGACGACATCTATGGATCGTTGCGGGCGCTGTGCTTCGATGTCCTCGCGGTCGGGGAGCCCGACGAGAACGGCGTCGAGAAGATCGCCGAATGGGAGCTGACGAACAGCTCCCGCGTCTCCCGTGCGCGACGGACGCTCGCCGAGATCTACGAGGGCGGCGAGCTCGATCTGGCCACTCTGTCGGTGGCGGCCCGCCAGATCCGCAGCATGACACGAACCAGCGGAACGGGAACCTCGGGATGAGCGACAGCGCAGGTTTCGTGGCGCCGGTGCACGTGCGCTGGTCTGACATCGACATGTATCAGCACATCAACCACGCCACGATGGTCACCCTCCTCGAAGAAGCCCGGATCCCTTTTCTGCGTGAGCCATTCGGCCCCGAGATCGAAACGATCGGGTTGCTCATCGCGGACGTGAACATCTCCTACAAAGCGCAGTTGCGGCTCATCGATTCGCCGTTGCAGGTGACGATGTGGTCGAAGCGGGTGCGGGCCGTCGATTTCACCATCGGATACGAAGTCCGGCCGGTTGGCGCGCCACCCGGGTCGAAGCCGGCCGTGATCGCTGACTCGCAACTGGCCGCGGTGCACATCAAGGAGCAACGACTGCAACGGCTTTCGGAGAACCAACGTGCGTACTTGCAGCAGTGGATGAGATGAGATCCGGCGGGCAGGAGCGGAGCGACCGGGGAATGATCGAGCCCGAACGCGGTATCTGGCTGAAGGACTCCACAAATCGAGAAGATCTCGCGACGTTCGTCGAGCGAGCATTGCGGTTGGATGACGCCGCGGTGATCCGGTTGCGCGAGCGCGGGGATGGCCAGCTCACGGCATGGGTGGCCACCGGGTTCGACGTGTTGGCCAGCCGTGTGGTGGCCGGGCGGGTCAAGCCCGCCGACCTGTCAGCGGGCGCCGACTCGCTGGCCGCCGGGCTGACGGCGATGGATCCCAGCGGATACGTGGAGACCGGCTTCGCGATGGACTCGGCGTGGCGAGGTGTCCTGCCGCCCGAGTCGGGATTCGAGCACCTCGATGATGTGCCTGCCGGCGTCATGCTCGATCTGGCTCAGCGCGGCATCGCGCTCGCCAAGGAACATTCGAGCTCGCACGGTCCGCCCGCGTCGCTGCTGGACCAGGAGGTGGTGGCGGTCAGCGCGGGTGATGCCAGTGTCGGGATACCCATGCGATGTGTGTTCGCCTTGACCGCAATGGGTTTCCTACCGCAGTCCGGTGATGCCGTCGCTGCCGAGGAGATCGTGCGCGTGCGTGCTCTTCCGGCATGGCTGCGTATCGACGCTCGCTTCGGCTCGGTATACCGGCGCCGTGGCGACCCCGCCCTGGTGTTGCGGTAACTGGTCGCGGCGCAACTACACCAGCCAGGCGGAGGCGTCGGGCGCCAGCATGCCTTCGACGAGTTCGGCGCTGGCCAGCAGTACCTCGTCGTCGGGCAGCGGTATCGGCCGAACACCCGCGTTCAGCACGCACACCAGCCCGCCGCTGCGCCGGAACGCCAACGTGTCGGCGGGGGAGTCGAGCCATTCGATGGTCGCGCCGTCGAATTCGCCTCGGTCACGCCGCAATTCGATCGCCCGTCGATAGAACTCGAGGGTGGACGCCGGATCGCCGATCTGCCTCTCCACCGTCAACGCCGCCCAGTCCGCAGGTAGCGGTAACCAAGTGTCGGGATTGTCCGAGAAGCCGAACGGCGGCGCCTCGCCCTCCCACGGCACGGGCACCCGGCTGGCGTCACGCCCGCGCCGTGTGTGCCCCGAGCGCTCCCACACCGGATCGCGCAGCGCTTCGTCCGGCAGATCGACGTTCGGCAGGCCCAGCTCTTCACCGTTGTAGATGAAGACCGCGCCGGGCAGCGCGAGCATCGCCAACGTCATCGCCTTGGCGCGCTCCAGGCCGACGGCCCCACCGCCATAGCGAGTCGGCTCGCGGTCGACGTCGTGATTGGCCAGCGTCCAGCTCGGTGTCGCATCCGCGATGTGCGCTGCGGTCATGGAATTCTCGATCGCGCCGCGGATGTCGGCAGCATCGAAATCGGCACGCAACAGCCGGAAGTTGAAGGCGAGGTGCAACTCGTCGGGCCGCACGTACGCGGCGAACTGTTCGTTGTCGTACACCCACACCTCGCCGATCGCGACGGCGTCCACGTAGTCGTTGAACACCGTGCGAATCTGGCGATGGATGTCGTGCACGCCGTCGTTGTTGAAGCGCGGGTCGTCGTCCACGTCGGCCAGCAGCACCTCTGCCTCGACGATCTCCATGTCGGGCAGTCCCGGCGGCTTCGCCATGCCGTGGGCGACGTCGATGCGGAACCCGTCGATGCCACGTTCCAGCCAGAACCGCAGCGTCTTCTCAAGATCCTCGAAGACCTCAGGGTTGTCCCAGTTCAGGTCCGGCTGTTCGGCATCGAAGATATGCAGATACCACTGCCCGGGATTGCCGTCGGCCTCGACGACGCGCGTCCACGCGGGCCCGCCGAAGATCGACACCCAGTTGTTCGGCGGATGCACACCGCCGGGACCGGTGCCGTCACGGAAGATGTAGCGCTCGCGCTGATCACTGCCGGGGCTGGCGGCCAACGCGGCCTGAAACCACGGATGCGCCGAACTGGTGTGGTTGGGCACCAGATCCATCGTCACCTTGATGCCTGCGGCGTGGGCGGCCTCCGTCAGCCGGTCCAGCGCGTCGATGCCACCGAACAGCGGATCGACATCGCGGGGATCCGCAACGTCGTAGCCGTTGTCGGCCATCGGTGACACCATGACCGGGTTGAGCCAGATCGCGTCGACGCCGAGCGCCCTGAGATAGTCCAGCTTGGCGGTCACGCCGTCCAGGTCACCGAGACCGTCGCCATTGCTGTCGTAAAACGACCGTGGATAGACCTGATAGAAGAGCGCGTGCGACCACCAGGGTGCCCTCATCGGATGGGTGCTTTCAGCTTCGAAAGTGCGGCCACAGGCCCGAAACCTACACCGTTGCCGATGATTCCGCCGAGCGCATTCCGGGCACCCTGACGTCGATGCTCTCAGCGAATCAGGAGCGGTTACGCCTGTCGGGCGGCAACGAGCTTGCCGTGGCCACGGCCGGTGATCCCTCGAATCCGGCACTTCTGCTCCTGCACGGATTCCCGAGTTCAGCTCGAACCTTTCGCGACGTCATCCCCGCCTTGGCGGACAAGGTCTATGTGATCGCACCCGACCTGCCCGGCTACGGCCAATCCGATGTCGTTCCCTGCCCGTCGTTCTCGGCGCTCAGCGATGCGATCTCCGAACTGCTCGAGCGCTACTCGATCGGGCGGCGGTACGTCTACCTGCACGATTACGGAGCGCCGGTCGGTCTCCAGATCGCCATGAATGCACCAGAACAGGTGTCCGGCCTCATCATCCAGAACGCCAACGCGCACCGGACGGGTTTCGGACCCGCGTGGGAGGGCACGTTGGCCTACTGGTCACAGCCCGACGCCGTCAACGAAGCCGAGGCGACCGCGCATCTGACGGCCGACGGGGTCCGCGACCAATACATCGCGGAAGTTCCTCCCGAGGTTGCTGCCAGGATTTCGCCTGATGTGTGGCGGCAAGACTGGGACGTCATGTGCCTGCCGGGGCGAATGGACACCCAGCGCGCCCTCGTCGCCGACTACGCGAATCATGCGGCGCGGTTCGATGAGATCGCGAACTACCTGTCGGTCTGGCAACCGGAGGCGTTGATGATCTGGGGCCGCCACGATGCCTTCTTCGACATCGCAGAGACGCTGTCGTGGATGCGGGCTCTGCCGCGGATGGAGGCTCACATCCTCGACGGTGGACATTTCCTGCTGGAGACCCACGCCGCGGTTGCCGCGGCGCTGATGGCCGAGTTCATCGAGCGATCAGAAGGGTGAGTTCACCATCGATTGCGCGGCCATCTCGAGGTAGGCCAACAGCTCGGCGCGGTGCTCGTCGTCCAGCGTCTGTGAGTCGATTTCCGCGACTGCAGTGTGCATACAGCGCAGCCACGCGTCGCGCTCGATGTAGCCGATCACAAACGGTGCGTGCCGCATGCGCAACCGCGGATGACCGCGCTGCTCGGAGTAGGTCCTCGGCCCGCCCCAGTACTGCTCGAGGAACATCCTCAGTCGCACCTCGGCGCCGTCGAGGTCGTCCTCGGGATAGAGCGGACGCAGGATCTCGTCCTCGCGCACCAATTGATAGAACCGCGACACGATGGCGTGGAACGTGTCATGGCCACCGACTTCGTCGTAGAACGACCGCTGGGGCTGTGTCACTTCACCATTGTGTCCTGTCGCCGCCGCGGGCCGCCCGGCCGGTCGCGTCACCCGATGTTCACGGGACTGACCAGCGAACACGGTCAGAATTGTCGTGCGTTTGACAGGAATCCGTGGTGGACTGTCGTTCGGAGGACGTATGGCGCATCGCAAGAAAGGCCCGTCCAGAAAGGCTGGCCAGCGGCTTCATGATGCCGCGGCGGGCTTGTCCGGGCCCGCGGTACCGCATGCGCAGTCGCGCGCCCTGCACAGCGTCGAAACCCATCCGCCCAGTACGAACGAACGGTCGCTGTGGGGCCGGCGGCGGGTGCTTCTGCTGAACTCCACGTACGAACCGTTGACCGCTCTGCCCATGCGGCGGGCGGTCATCATGCTGATGTGTGGAAAAGCTGACGTGGTCCACGACGACCCTGGCGGTCCGGTCATCCACTCCGCGACCCGCGCGATCGTGGTGCCGTCGGTGATCCGGCTGCGGTCGTTCGTGCGGGTGCCTTACCGCGCGCGTATCCCGATGACCAGGGCCGCACTCATGCACCGCGACCGGTTTCGCTGCGCGTACTGCGGAGGCAAGGCCGACACCGTCGACCACGTGGTGCCACGCAGCCGGGGCGGCGATCATTCCTGGGAGAACTGTGTGGCGGCGTGCTCGACCTGCAATCACCGCAAAGCCGACCGTCTGCTCGCCGAACTGGGCTGGGCGTTGCGTTCGGTGCCTGTCCCGCCGAAGGGTCAGCATTGGCGGCTGCTGTCGAGTGTGAAAGAACTAGACCCGGCGTGGGTGCGTTATCTGGGTGAGGGCGCGGCCTGACGCGTGACTGATACGGTTTGCGCGTGAGCACAGCACTTACACATTCGCTCCTCGGTGGGGTCCCGCTGGCCGTGCTGCTGGTGTTGGTGGTCTTGATCTACGTCGTCGGCCCCAAGCGCAAGGACCCGCATCCGGAGACGTACAAGATGTCTGACCAGTGGACGCACGAACCGATCCTGTGGGCGGCCGACGAACCCGCCGATCACGGTCATGGCGGCCATCACCCCGTCACGGTAGGAGGCGGCGCAAGTGGCAAGTGGTGAAGTCGCGACCGTGGGTTCTTCCGAACTCGCCGAACTGCCGCGCGGCTACGTCGTAACCAACAGCGGCCGGATCTCCGGGGTCACCGAGCCCGGTGAGCTGTCGCTGAGTTATCCGTTCCCGGTGACGGAGCTCGTGCAGCTCGACGACGCGCTGAAGTTCGGCTCGCGCGCAGCCAAGGCACGCTTCGCGGTGTTCCTCGGCGACCTCGGTGCCGACACCGCCGCGACGGCCCGCCAGATCCTGGCGAAGGTACCGACCCCCGACAACGCGGTGCTGCTGGCGGTTTCGCCGAACCAGCGTGCGATCGAGGTGGTCTACGGCAGCGGCGTCAGTGGCCGCGGCATCGAAGAGTCCGCACCCAAGGGCGTGGCGGCCGCCGCCGAGTTGCTCAAGGACGGCAAGCTCATTCCAGGCCTCATCAAGGCGATACAGGTGATGAGCGCGGGCGTCTCACCCCGCTGAGGCTTCCAGCTGCAGCAGCGTCGCACGGATCTCGACGTAGCGCTGTAGGAACCTGCGTTCGTCGAGGCGCTTACGCCGCATCCAACCGGTGACCTCGTCATTGCACTTGCTCGTGTTGCACCTCGCGCATGCGGGCACGACGTTGTCCACCGTGTAGCGTCCGCCCCGCGAGATCGCCATGACACAGTCGCGCTGCAGTGCACCGTCGGTCGCGCCGCAATAGGCGCAACCGTCCCAGGCGTCCTTGAGCGCCGCCCACTGCTGGGCAGTCAGGTCGTGGTCGACGGCGTCCATCCGCCGTTTCCGCTTGCGCGCAGCGCGTGCTCGTCGACTGCGATTGACCGCCACCGTTGAAGGATGCCGCCCGAACGTGCGCAAACTGCGGCACGACTACGGCGTGTCGCCTGCTCGTACCTACGAGACGTCGAATTCCCGTGCACGCAGGGCCCGCTCCACCCCGGCGCGGCCTTCGAGCACCAGCCGGCGCAGCGACGGGGGCACCTCCGGGTCGGCGAGGAAAGCATCGGCCGCGTCCAGCCCCGCCTGGCTGATGTCCCAGGACGGATACAGCCCGACGACGACGGTCTGGGCCACCTCACTGGACCGTCGTTTCCAGACACCGGAAATGGCGCCGAAGTACTTGTCCCGGAACGGTTTCAACAGTTCATCCTGGCCTGGACGGACGAAGCCGACGATGATCGACCGTGCGGTGACGTTGGCCAGGGTGTCGTTCTCGATGACCTCCTCCCAGTCCGCCTGCTTGACCGCCAACTGGGGGCGCGCCGCCGCGGCCTGCGCGGCGTGCCGCCCGCCCGCGGCAGTCGGATCACGTTCGGCCTCAGCGTCGATGAACGGCGTCTCCGGGCTATCCGCGTCGATGACGCCCGCGCTGGCCAGTGCGGTGACAATGCGCCAGCGGAGGTCGGTATCGATCACCAGACCGGGCATGTTCACCGCTGCGGGTTCGTTGTCCAGCAGCGTCGACAGCACAGCGATGTGGTTGGGGGACAGCACCGAGGCGCACAGCGCGTTGACGAACACCAGTTGGTGGTCCGAGCCCGGTGCCGACTCGCGCGCCAGGTCCAGCAGTGCATCTCCGAACGCCGGCCAGCCGTTCTCCGCGGCCCAGACCGGGTCGGCGTAGGAGCCGAGCGCGGTCTGCGCCTGCAACAGCAGACGCTGTGCCACACCCACTTCGGATTCGGCATGCACACCACTGATGACCAGCGCGATGAAATCGCGGGCCTTGAGTTCGGCGTCGCGAGTCATCTCCCAGGCCGCCGACCACACCAGGGTGCGGGGGAGCGGATCGGCGATGTCGGCGATGCGCGTGAGCGCGGTCTGCAGTGATCGGGGGTCAAGGCGCAGTGAGCAGTACGTCAGGTCGTCGTCGTTGACCAAGATGAGCTTGCCGCGCGAAAGTCCCTGCAGTGCAGGGATTTCGGTGGTATCACCTTCGATGTCGAGCTCCTCGCGGTGCGTGCGCACCAGCTTGCCGCTGCCGTCGTCGTCGTAGATTCCGACCGCCAGCCGGTGCACACGAGTCTCCCCAGCGCCAGGCTGCGCTCCGCTCTGGGTGATCGTGAACCGGGTGAACCTGCCCTCGTCATCGAGGTCGAATTCGGGGCGCAGCGTGTTGAGTCCGGTGGTCTTGAGCCACTGCCTGCCCCACCCCGAAAGATCTCGCCCGGACGCCTTCTCCAGCGCGCCAAGCAGATCGCCGAACGTCGCATTCCCGAAAGCGTGGTCGCGGAAGTAATCCCGCAGGCCGGACAGAAATTCTTCGAGCCCGACGTAGGCGACGAGCTGCTTGAGCACGCTGGCGCCCTTGGCGTACGTGATTCCGTCGAAGTTCACCTCGACTGCATGCAGATCCGGGATGTCGGCGGCCACGGGATGGGTCGACGGCAGCTGGTCCTGCCGGTAGGCCCACGACTTCTCGACGTTCGCGAATGTCGTCCAAGCCTGCGTGTATTCAGTGGCTTCGGCCTGGCACAGCACAGAGGCGAACGTGGCGAAAGACTCGTTGAGCCACAGGTCGTCCCACCACTGCATTGTGACGAGGTCGCCGAACCACATGTGTGCCATCTCGTGCAGCACGGTCTCCGCGCGCCGCTCGTAGGATGCCCGCGTCACCTTGCTGCGAAAGACGTAGTCCTCAAGGAACGTCACGGCGCCTGCGTTCTCCATCGCGCCCGCGTTGAACTCCGGGACGAACAGCTGGTCGTACTTGCCGAAGGCATACGGCACGCCGAAGTTCTTGTGGTAGAAGCCGAATCCCTGCTTCGTCTCGGTGAACAACCGGTCAGCGTCCATGAATTGCGACAGCGAATTGCGGCAGAACAGGCCCAGCGGAATATCGCCGTGCTCATCGCTGTAGGAGTCGTCCCACCGGGCGTACGGGCCCGCGATCAGTGCCACCAGGTAGGTGCTCATCTTCGGCGTGATGACAAAGGTGTGCCGCTTCGCTGCGCCCGAGTCCTCGACGTCTGAGGTGGCGCCGTTGGAGATGACCTCCCAGTGCGACGGCGCGGTGACGGTCACCTCGAAGGTCGCCTTGAGGTCGGGCTGGTCAAAGCACGCGAACATCCGCTTCGCATCGGCGGTTTCGAATTGTGAGTACAGGTACACCTCGTCGTCGACCGGGTCGACGAACCGGTGCAGCCCTTCACCGGTGTTGGAGAAGAGGCAATCGGCGTCGATGACGAGGACGTTGCGCTCGGCCAAGCCCGTCATCGGAATGCCGGTGGACTCGTCATATCCCGACACGTCGATATCGCGGCCGTTGAGAACGGCGCTGCGGATGCGGTCGGCGGCGATGTCGATGTAGGTCTCGGCACCGGTCAGCGCTTCGAACTCGACGGTCGTCACCGATCGGAACGTGCGGTCGCCGGGTTTGCCGTCGCCGTCAGTCAGATCGAGTTCGATGCGGTAGTTGTCGACGGTGACCAGCGCGGCGCGTTCGACGGCCTGGTCGCGGTTAAGGTTGGGGAGTGCCACGACTCCAACCTAGTGGCCGGACGCGCGCCAAGCCCGCTAGAAGCCGCGCATCGGCAGCCAGTCCATGAAGGTGCCGTTGCCGATCGAGGACATCATCTGCGGGCAGTACATCGAGATGGCGATGCCCGTGAAGAATGCCGTCATCTGGGGCGAGATGCCGCTGCTGGTGACCTGCGAGTAGACACCCGCGATGTTCTTGCCCGGCTCGACCAGCATCGGACACACCGTCCGGCCCAAGGCGGCGGTGTCGGCGCCGTTGGCGAAGGACATTCCCCCGTCGGTCAGCGCGCCGAGAAACATGTCGTCCAGCGGGTCGGCATTGGCGGGCGCCGCGAAGGTGGCCGCGGCAGTGGCCACGCCGACCGCAGCGATGAGCGCGCGGGTGGTGAAATCAAGGTGTTTATTCACTTTGGTAACAATTCATCACAGTGGTCACATCAGAACCACGATTAGATAACCGTTTGCACACGTCGGCGTTTCTCATCCGGCATTTAATCGGTGCCACGCTAGGCGCGGGAACACATGCCTATGGCGGTGGGGTTGTCCAGACGGAAGACTTGGCCAAATTCTCCCGAGAGGACACCCATGCCCGAGAAGTCTGTTGCCGGTTTCTGGTTCGACCCGCTGTGCCCGTGGTGCTGGATTACGTCGCGCTGGATCCTCGAGGTCGAGAAGGTGCGTGATATCGAGGTGAACTGGCACGTCATGAGCCTCGCGGTGCTCAACGAGAACAAAGACGTGCCCGAGGAGTACCGGGAAGGCCTCAAGCAGGCGTGGAAGCCGGTGCGGGTCGCGATCGCGGCCGAGCAGGCGAAGGGTAGCGAGATCCTCGCGCCGCTCTACACCGCGATGGGCACGCGCATCCACAATCAGGGCAACACGGACTTCGATGCGGTCATCAAGGACTCGCTTGAGGAGGTCGGCTTGCCCGCCGAGTTGGCCGAGGCGGCCAACACAGACAAGTACGACGAGGCGCTGCGCAAGAGCCACCACGAGGGCATGGATGCCGTCGGCGACGACGTTGGCACGCCGACGATTCACGTCAACGGCGTCGCCTTCTTCGGCCCGGTGCTGTCGAAGATCCCGCGCGGCGAAGAGGCCGGCAAACTGTGGGACGCCTCGGTGACGTTTGCTTCGTATCCGCACTTCTGGGAACTCAAGCGCAGCCGCACGGAGTCGCCTGTATTCGATTGACCGCTCGCGGTCGTTTTCGACTGAGTTGGTCGACTGTGCGGTGACCGGTCATAACGCTCTGCCAGAATGGCCGCCATGCGTGTCTATCTGGGAGCCGACCATGCGGGCTTCGAGTTCAAGCAGCGGATCATCGAGCACCTTGCGGCCAACGGGCACGAGCCCGTCGACTGCGGGGCGTACAGCTACGACGCTGACGACGACTACCCCGCGTTCTGCATCGCGGCGGCGGCGAAGACGGTCGCAGATCCAGACAGCCTCGGCATCGTGCTCGGCGGTTCGGGCAACGGCGAGCAAATCGCCGCCAACAAGGTGCCCGGGGTGCGGTGTGCGCTCGGGTGGAGCGTCGAGACCGCGAAGCTCGCGCGCGAACACAACAACGCGCAGGTGATCGGCATCGGCGGGCGCATGCATACCGAGGAAGAGATGCTCGCGATCGTCGACGCTTTTCTCAGCACGCCGTGGTCGAAAGCCGAACGGCACCAACGTCGTATCGACATCCTGTCCGAGTACGAGCGCACGCACGTCGCGCCGCCCGTGCCCGGCGCACCGAGCTAGGGGATGCCTGAAGGTCACACCCTGCACCGGCTGGCGCGGTTGCATCAGCGCCGCTTCGGCCGCGCGCCGGTCATGGTGTCCAGCCCCCAGGGCCGATTCACCGAAGGGGCTGCCGCTGTCAACGGCCACATCTTCAAGAAGGCGAGCGCCTGGGGTAAGCATCTGTTCCACCACTACGACGGGGGCCGCGTGGTGCATGTGCACCTCGGGTTGTACGGCACGTTCACCGACGTCCCGACTCCCATGCTCATGCCCGTCGGTCAGGTACGGATGCGGATGGTCGGCGCCGAGTACGGGACCGATCTGCGTGGGCCAACGGTGTGCGAGGTCCTCGAGGAGCCTGAGATCGCCGACATCGTGGCGCGCCTCGGACCAGACCCGTTGCGCCGGGACGCCGACGGAGGTTTGGCTTGGGCCCGAATTCTCAAGTCTCGCAGGCCCATCGGTGCACTATTGATGGACCAGTCGGTGATCGCCGGGGTCGGCAATGTGTATCGCAGCGAGCTGTTGTATCGACATCTCATTGACCCCTACAGGCCGGGCACCCACATCGATGAGGGCGAGTTCTTCGCGATGTGGACAGATCTCGTGGAGTTGATGAAGGTCGGCGTTCGCCGCGGCAAGATCATCGCGATCCGCCCCCAGGACGATCATGGCTTGCCGTCGTATGGGCCGAACCGTCCGCGCACCTACGTGTATCGGCGCGCCGGGGAGCCGTGCCGGGTGTGTGGCACCGAGGTCCGCACCGCAGTGCTAGAGGGCCGCAACGTGTTCTGGTGTCCTACCTGCCAGAAATAGGAATCGACTCTGCGTACAGGGCGCTGATTCGGCTCGAAAACTCGCCCCGAGCGCAGAGGCAACGAAGCATCGGGGGTCTAGAAGCCGCCGAAGTCGCCTCCGAAATCGCCGCCACCCCAATCGCCGCCACCCCAGCCGCCATCGCCGCCGCTGAAGTCGCCCCCGCCGCCGTCGCCGCCGTAGTCGCCGCCGCCGTCACCGGCGCCCTCGTCGTAACCCTGCGCAAAGCCCTGCTCATAGCCGCTGCCGGCCATGCCCGAGAACAGTGCGCTGAACAGGAACATCGATCCCACGCCCCAGGCGCCGGCGACCAGCGCCGGCTTCCACCACGGCTCCGAATACCAGCCGGCAGGCACGGGACGACCCGCGACGCGCCCGCCTGGGTAGTAGTTCGGGGTGCGCTCCGAAGGACCGGGGGACGCCTCGATCTCGCGACCCTCGAAATCGACCTTCCGGTCCTCGGTCACCGTGCCCGCCGTGCGCTGACCAGCCAGGGTCTCCAGCTCCGGTCCCGGGTCCATGCCCATCGCGACGCGGGCTGCCCGGGTGTAGTACAGGCCTTCGAGCGCGCTCTCCTTGGCGAGCAGCGCCTGCTTGGCGGTGGTGGCCTGCTCGATCTGTGAACCGGCGGCCGTGTAGCGCTCCGACGCGTCGGCAAGCGCCTGCTTGGAGGCCTCGTCGGTGCCGGTCAGATTGATCACCTGGCCGCCGAGACGTTCGATCACTCGACGCGCATCGGCCTTCGCGTCGTCCAGTGAAGCGGCGTTGCGCCGGTCGGACGCCCTCATCGCTCCGTACACGACGATGCCGAGAGCCACGACAACCACGACAACGAGGACGAGCAATACGCCGTTCATGGCGTCCAGCGTACCGACAGGAAACGGTCAGCCCGCCCCAGCGGAACCTACAGCGCCAGAGTCCGTCGGAGGTGCCATGCGACATCGTTTTCCTCGCCTCTGGCGGGATGGCTGAAGTACTCGGTGTGCGCGGACGCCGGCTTGAACCGTTCGGGTTCGTTGCCGGTGACCGCGATGTCGCGGATGCCGACGCCGAACAGCGGGCCAAGCTCGCCGCCGAACCAATCGCCGCGTCGACTGCCACGAGGCACCGGAAACCAGAGGTTCGTCCACCGCGTGACGGTGAACAAAGATTCGGCCTTGTCGTTCTCGGGCGGACACGCGACGAGCACACCGCGGCGGAGGAGCCCCTCGAACAGCTCACGCCGTACCGTGGGTTCGGACGTCTTGAATCCGCCGAGCAACGCCGGCCGCGTCAACAAGAGGTCGGCGAGGGTCAACGGTGCACCCACCGTAATGAAATCGGTTATGCACCAGCGCTTTTTGGCCCACAACACCATCAGCGCGTCATAGGCGATATAGGCGCCGACACCGTGGGCCACCACGACGATTCGCGTGTACTCGCCGTCGTGCAAGTCGTCCAACAGGTCGACAAGGCCCGCGCGGATGGCTCGTCGCGCCGTATAGGCCGGCGGCGACGGATCCAGATAACGTGCCGAGTCGACCAGGGGAGTCGTCTTCTTGTTCACCAACAACCTCGCCAGCATGCGGTAGAGGCCGAACCAGAAGATCAACACGACCGCACTGATGGTCAACCCGATGATCCAAGCCGGAACATCCGAATTGAGCGCATACCCGGCGACGAACAGTGCGGGGATCACCAGCAGGGCCGCCAGGACCACACTCCACACGAGGCGCCAGATCCCGAGGAGGGCGTCGGGGACGTTGGAGGGCCGGCGCAGAAAGAGCCGCAACGCTGTCGGCGCAACGCCCGCGAACTTGCCTGCGGTCATCAGGAATGACCAGTGGTACTCGTAGAAGTCCGCCTTAGGGGCGGCCAAGCGGCGTGCTTCGTAGTAGTCGGTGATCTCGGTCGGCCGCGGGGAGTAGTCCCATTCCCCGTTGCATGGATGCAGCGCCGTCTTCACGAAGCCTTCGAATGTTTCCATCGGACGCTTCTCGCCCATCCCGTGCACGACCACCACCGCCGTGCGGACCGCCGCCGGTTCCTCCGCTGTCATATCGCCCTTCCGGACTGTCGCGTCGCGAGGGAAGTCCGCGATTCGATGCATTCTCGACCATGAGTCACGGCGGCGATAGCCCCGAGGGTGTCGCCGATTATGGGCTGCCGTGAGTTACTGCTGAAAGTCGATGACCAAGCGAGGTGGGCCGTCGAGTACGAAGACTCGGAACGGAACTGTGTCCCGCAGACCGACCACCCAGGTCAGCACCGCCTCGAAATCGCCCGCCGACTTCACTTCGGTTACCTGCGTGGTGTTGGCGGCAATCGTTGACGGGCCGAAGTAGGTGCGTGTGTCGCCACCCCATCCGCCACCCGTCGCCGGGTGGAGCGAGACCTGTACCACCGCGCTCGCCCCGGGTAGCGGGATCTCCGCCCCTGACGCGTCGGCGCGCGCAGGCAGCGACTGGTAGCCGACGGTGTAACCCGGGACCCGGTCCGCGAACTCAAGCACTACCCTGTCGAACGCGTCATTGCCGGCCAGTCGCATCTCAATCAGATGCGCGGTGTCACCGGATCGGACCTCGCGCACTTCTGCAGTAGAGACACCGCCGAATGGCGGAGTAGTGGCGGGGGCGCTGGTCTCCTCCGATGGCGGCGGCCGTTGGACGTCTGAGGACTGGGCGGCGCAACCCGGCAGCATCATCAATGCCGCAATGGCGGCGACACAACAGCGACGCACAAGCCGAATCGTAGTTGCGTCCATTGGAACGGCCGATACCGCACCGCCGACTTGGACAGGAGTGGGCGGCGCGATGGCGACATTGCTGACAGTTTGCTGAAAGTCGCCTGGAGACTTGCTTAAACCCACTGTGAGCAGGTAATTAGCGAAGTGGGTAACGTTGAATTGAGTGTGCAGGAATCACGCCTGAACGCTAGTCTCAAGTAGCTGCACTCCGTCATGAGGACCACCGTCCTCCCTAACAAAAGGGGAATGCTGATGGCTGGTTGTGCCAAGGCTCTCACTCGCAATTCGAAGAAGCTGGGCCTGGTCGGCTTGGGCTCATTCGCCCTCGCCGCGGCCGCAATCGGTCTCGGTAGCGGCACCGCCAGCGCCGACGTCGACGAAATCGGCCCCAGCCCCAACGTGACCGCCTCGCAGACGCAGAACGCCGTCATCCGCATCAATGACTACGGTGTGGCGAGCAGCATCGCCGAGACTCGCCTCGCCGATGCCGGCGTCGTCAGCGCGCAGGGTGAGGTCCGCGATACCGTCCGCGCCGTGGTCGGGAGCACCGCGTCCGCCTACGAAGGGGAGTACCCGGTGGGCCCGCCCATCGGCGGCTGGTGAGCTGACCCGAGTCTTCTACTGCCGCCTCCGGTTTCACCGGGGGTGAGCTTCACCGGCCTTTGCGCGCTTGATGCTCGTAGTGGCGGCCGGTTCGCGCTTTTCAGGTCGCGCAAGCGGTCGACCGGGCGGTCGACGACCCTCGGCGCTGGTCTCTGTGGAGCGGGCGACGGGAATCGAACCCGCGTAGCTAGTTTGGAAGACTAGGGCTCTACCATTGAGCTACGCCCGCGTGTGTTGCACCAGCAGACTGTACCGGCGCCCACGGAATCATCCAATTAAGGGCAGCGCGCGTCCAGGCCGTAGTATCTCGCGTGGTCGTTCTGTGTTTTGGGACGACCACAACGGCGCGGGGTGTAGCGCAGCTTGGTAGCGCATCCGCTTTGGGAGCGGAAGGCCGCAGGTTCAAATCCTGTCACCCCGACTGCACCCGACATAGACCAGAACCACCAGAATTATGAGGAGCACGAGCGTGAAGAGCACCGTCGAGAAGTTGAGCCCGACCAGGGTTCGCATCAACGTGGAGGTGCCCTTCACTGAACTCGAACCCGAATTCGACAAGGCCTTCAAAGCGTTGGCCAGCCAGGTGCGGCTGCCCGGCTTCCGCCCCGGCAAGGCGCCGCGCAAGCTGCTCGAGGCGCGCTTCGGTCGCGAGGCCATGCTGGACCAGGTCGTCAGCGACGCCGTGCCCGGCCGCTACAGCGAGGCGGTGACGACCTCGGACCTGCGACCGATCGGTCAGCCCGAGATCGAGGTCACCAAGAAGGAGTACGGCGAGGACCTCGAGTTCACCGCCGAGGTCGACATCCGCCCCGAGATCGAACTCCCCGACCTCGACGCGTTGACGCTTACGGTCGACGCCATCGAGGTGAGCGACGACGAGGTCGACACCGAACTGCAGAACCTGCGCGCGCGCTTCGGCACGCTCACTGGCGTGGACCGCGCGGCCGAGGACGGCGACTTCGTCTCCATTGACCTGTCGGCGACAGTCGACGGCGAAGATCTGGCCGAGGCCAAGACGGAGGGCTTGTCCCACGAGATCGGCTCGGGCCAACTGATCGAAGGCCTCGACGAGGCGATCATCGGGCTCAAGGAGGGCGAGACCCGCGTCTTCACCACCAAGCTCGCCGCCGGGACTCATGCCGGCGAGGAGGCTGAGGTCACGGTGACCGTCAAGTCGGTCAAGGAGCGCGAGCTGCCTGAGCCCGACGACGAATTCGCCCAACTGGCAAGCGAATTCGACACCATCGACGAGCTCAAGAACAGCCTCACCGAGCAGCTGCGTACGCGCAAGCGCGTTCAGCAGGCCGAGCTGATCCGGGACAAGGTGCTCGAGACGCTGCTCGAGCAGGTGGACGTGCCGCTGCCCGAGAACATCGTGCAGGGGCAGGTGGACGAGGCACTGCATAACGCCATCCACAGCCTGGATCACGACGAGGCTCGGTTCGCCGAGGCACTCGAAGCGCAGGGCAGCAGCCGCGAGCAGTTCGACACCGAGAACCGCACCAACGCGGAAAAGGCGGTCAGCACCCAGCTGCTGGTGGATGCCATTGCCGACAAGCTCGACATCCAGGTCGGTCAGCAGGACATCACCCAGCGGCTGATGTTGATGTCGCAGCAGTACGGCATGGAGCCGCAACAGCTGCTGGCCGCCCTGCAGGAAAACAACCAGTTGGCGGCCCTGTTCGCCGACGTGCGCCGCGGCCTGGCCGTCGCGCAGGTCGTGGAGGGTGCCACCGTCACCGATTCCAACGGCGAGGTGGTCGACACCACGGAGTTCTTCTCCCGAGGTGACGATGCCGAAGCGCCCGAAGCACCCGAAGCACCAGCCGAAGAAGAAGCTCCAGCCGACACGCAAGACGGGGAAACTGCCGACGCCAAGTGACGCTGTGAGCGAACGCGGCCTGTCTAGGGACTGCGTGCTGCTGCAGGTTGGTTAGTGTCGGTGAGTGTTAGGACTTGAAAGAAAGCAGGTATCCAGTCGTGACTGATATGCGTGGTGCATCGCCGGGCCTCAACCTCGTCGACTCCGTCTACGAGCGGTTGCTGTCCGAGCGCATCATCTTCCTGGGATCACAGGTCGACGACGACATCGCCAACCGGCTGTGCGCTCAGATTCTGCTGCTGTCCGCCGAAGATCCCACCAAGGACATCCACCTCTACATCAACTCGCCAGGCGGATCGATCAGCGCGGGCATGGCCATCTACGACACCATGGTCCTGGCACCGTGCGATGTCGCCACGTACGCGATGGGCATGGCCGCATCGATGGGTGAGTTCCTGCTCGCCGCGGGCACCAAGGGCAAGCGCTACGCGCTGCCGCATGCCCGGATCCTGATGCACCAGCCCCTCGGCGGTATCACCGGCGGGGCTGCGGACATCGCGATCCAGGCCGAGCAGTTCGCGGTCATCAAGAAGGAGATGTTCCGGTTGAACGCCGAGTTCACCGGGCAGACCCTCGAGCGCATCGAGGCCGACTCCGATCGCGACCGCTGGTTCACCGCGCAGGAGGCCCTCGAATACGGCTTCGTCGACCACATCATCACCAGCGCCAGCGTCAATGGCTCTGGCCCGAGCGCAGGACTAGACAAATGACCGACCACACCCATCCTCAGGCTGATCCCCGTCTCCAGCCGCAGGCCCGCTACATCCTGCCGTCGTTCATCGAGCACTCGAGCTTCGGTGTCAAGGAGTCCAACCCGTACAACAAGCTGTTCGAGGAGCGCATCATCTTCCTCGGCGTGCAGGTGGACGACGCCTCGGCGAACGACATCATGGCCCAGCTGCTGGTGCTCGAGTCGCTTGATCCCGACCGCGACATCACCATGTACATCAACTCGCCGGGTGGCTCGTTCACGTCGCTGATGGCGATCTACGACACCATGCAGTACGTACGGGCCGACATTCAGACCGTCTGCCTCGGCCAGGCTGCGTCGGCAGCTGCTGTACTGCTCGCCGCGGGAAGCCCCGGTAAGCGCCTCGCTCTGCCTAACGCCCGCATCCTGATTCACCAGCCCGCGCTGTCCGGCGTCATCCAGGGCCAGTTCTCCGACCTGGAGATCCAGGCCAAGGAGATCGAGCGGATGCGCACGTTGATGGAGACCACGCTGGCCCATCACACCGGCAAGGATGCTGCGCAGATCCGCAAGGACACCGACCGCGACAAGATTCTGACGGCCGAGGAGGCCAAGGAGTACGGCGTGATCGACACCGTCCTCGAGTACCGCAAGCTCTCCGCGCAGACCGCCTGAGCTTCGCCGTCGCCGTAAACCCCCGGCGGTCAATGCCGCCGAACCACGCGTCGGGAACTCTCGGGCATGGCAAGCTGTCGACACCGTGCAGACGGGCGCGGCAACAGGGGAAAGGCACGATCTTGGGGGTACGAATTCGCGCGGCGATGCTGGCGCTGATCGGTTCGGCGGTAGCCGGTGCATTGGTGCAGTTCGGATCGTCCGCGGTCAGCAGCGCCCAACCGCCGCCGCCATGTCCCTACGGGATGTACTGGGACGTATACACCGTCACGTGCGTGCCCGTCGACCCGACCGTCTACGTGAACCCCCCGAACCCGATTGTCGGGCCGGTCGGCCCCGTCGGGGTCGGTGGCGTGGTCGGCCCGGTCGGAGTGGGTCCGGTGGGTCCGGGCCCCGTGGGTCCAGGCCCGGTGGGCCCAGGGCCAGCCGGACCGGGTCGCCGATAGTCTCGCCCGGTTTGCCGTAAGCAGAACGCGCGGTTGCGGGTAACCGCTCAGCGACGGGTACTTTGGTTGCAGACGGCTCCCGATGAGGTAACGGCGGCGACACGCCAGGGACGCGACAGCGCGTTCAAGGGGGTAGCGGGGTGGTTAGGCGATATGTTCTGGCCACACAAATGAATACCAACTACGCGATTCGGCTTTATCGGTCGCCTCGCGCCGGAACAAGCGGGTAGCGTCGGGACCAACACCCAGTCGGATCTTGAGCGAACCGATTCAATACCTTTTGCGACAGGAAGTAGGACCTCACCACATGGCGCGCATTGGAGACGGCGGTGACCTGCTGAAGTGCTCGTTCTGCGGAAAGAGTCAAAAGCAGGTCAAGAAACTCATTGCGGGCCCTGGCGTATATATCTGCGATGAATGCATCGACCTTTGCAACGAGATCATCGAAGAGGAACTCGCTGACGCCGACGACGTAAAACTCGACGAGCTGCCAAAGCCGGCAGAGATTCGCGAGTTTCTCGAGGGATATGTCATCGGTCAGGACACCGCCAAGCGCACGCTGGCCGTCGCCGTCTACAACCACTACAAGCGCATCCAGGCCGGCGAGAAAATGCGCGATTCGCGCGCCGAGCCCGTCGAGCTGTCCAAGTCCAACATCCTGATGCTCGGCCCGACCGGCTGCGGCAAGACCTACCTCGCGCAGACGCTGGCGAAGATGCTCAATGTCCCGTTTGCAATAGCGGATGCGACGGCACTTACCGAGGCCGGCTACGTCGGCGAGGACGTCGAGAACATTCTGCTCAAGCTGATCCAGGCCGCCGACTATGACGTCAAGCGCGCCGAGACCGGCATCATCTACATCGACGAGGTCGACAAGATCGCCCGCAAGAGCGAGAACCCGTCGATCACCCGCGATGTGTCCGGAGAGGGTGTGCAGCAGGCGCTGCTGAAGATCCTCGAGGGCACCCAGGCTTCCGTGCCCCCGCAGGGCGGCCGCAAGCATCCGCACCAGGAGTTCATCCAGATCGACACCACCAACGTGCTGTTCATCGTGGCGGGTGCGTTCGCGGGCCTGGAGAAGATCGTCTCCGACCGCGTCGGCAAGCGCGGTCTGGGCTTCGGCGCCGAGGTGCACTCCAAGGCCGAGATCGACACGCAGGACCACTTCGCCGAGGTCATGCCAGAGGATCTGATCAAGTTCGGTCTGATTCCGGAGTTCATCGGCCGGTTGCCGGTCGTCGCCTCGGTGACGAACCTCGACAAGGAATCGCTCGTGACGATCCTGTCGGAGCCGAAGAACGCTCTGGTCAAGCAGTACATGCGGCTGTTCGAGATGGACGGCGTCGAGCTGGAGTTCGACGAGGCCGCGCTCGAGTCCATCGCCGATCAGGCCATCCATCGCGGCACCGGTGCCCGTGGGCTGCGCGCCATCATGGAAGAAGTCCTGCTGCCGGTGATGTACGACATCCCCAGCCGCGACGACGTCGCCAAGGTGGTCGTCACCAAGGAGACCGTCGAAGACAACGTGCTGCCGACGATCGTGCCGCGCAAGCCGCCCCGCAACGAGCGTCGCGAGAAGAGCGCCTAGTTCTCAGGGCCTAGTTCTCACGTTCGAGGCGTACTCGCCAGTGACCTGATCAAGCCCCAGACCAGAAATGCCGCTACCGCGATGTACTGCAGCTGGTCAACCATGGCTCCACCGTGGTCCGGATGTTCGACAGAGGCACGCGTAGCCGACTACCCCAGCTGAGGCTTGGCACCTTCGGCGCAGGCGCAGGCGCCGGTGGCCGGCCGAACGGGTCAGCGCAGGCGCTCATCGTTTCACCGCCGCACGCTCAGCGATGACCTCGTCGACAAGAGCGCCGATCTCGGCCACCCCGTCGCGCCGGGCGAAGGCCATCTCGAGCTCCCGCGCGGATCGCAGATAGCGACCATCGCTGAGCACCTTGCGCACCGCGGCACGGACCGCACCCGCGCTCGGCGTACCGGTCTTGAGGTTGACGCCCGCACCGGTCCACGCGACGCGCGCCGCGACCTCGGGCTTGTCCTCGGTGTTGCCCGCCACCACCAGCGGAACACCCATCGACAGTGCCCGCTGCACGGCGCCGAACCCGCCGTTGGTGACCATGACATCGACCTTGGGCAGCAGGATGTCATGCGGGATGTACTCAGCGACATAGGTGTTCGACGGCAACTGCGTCTTCAGCTGCGATACAGCGCGACCGCCGGTGGTAGCCACCACGATGACGTCCTCGCCGCCGAGCGCATCGATGGTGGGTTCGAGCAGCCGACCCAGGTCGGCGTTGTCGATGGTGCCCTGCGTGACGTGCACGACTGGGCGATCACCGTCGAGTTCCGACCACCACGGTGGACGGCGGAACCCCCGCGACGGGCGCGGATGCACGGCGCCGACGTGACGTACATGCGAGGGGAGATCGCTTCGGGGGTAGTCGAATTCGGGCACCGTCGGTGCGATGTAGCGGTCCGCCAGCACGCCGGAGTCGAGGATGAAGGTGGGCAGTTGCTGACTGTTCAGGCGATCGAGGAGGTGGTTGGCCGCGCTCTGGCACTCGCGCAACAAGACCTTCTGAGCCAGCAGGGTCAACGCGCGGTTGCGCAGCCGCCCCAGGGTGGACGACGACGGCGCCATTCCGAGGCCCATGGGCGCGGTGTCGCGGCTGCTCACCATCAGCGGCGTCGTGCTGTAGGTCAGCACCGGCGGACGAGCCGCGGGATCGCCGAGCAGGAACGGCAGGATCCCGAAGAAGCCGGCGTCGGCAAGTATTGCGTCGTACCGTGTTTGCGCCATCAACTCGGCCAATGCTCGCGTCTGGAGGGGCATCGGCCGCAAGAAGATCTGCACGATGTCGAAGTTGACCCTCTTGATGCCCGACGTCTCCACGCGCCCCGGCAGGTCGAGATCGAGGCGGGTCATGTCGAAGTCAGCAGCTGCGGGAATCGCGGCCGGAATGGCGCCGATCGCCCGGATCTTGTCGGCGTGGGCGGCCGCGGTCAATACGGTGACGCGGTCTCCGCGGTCGACTAGGCCTTGCGCGACATTCAGCAGGGGTGCGATGTGGCCGGTGGGGGACAGTGAGGGAATGAGGATTTCTGGCATGGATCGATGGTCTCGATCCGCGGGTTTCCTAGCTTGGAGGTTACGTGGAGATCGGGTGGAGATCGCAGGTAGACGCGGAATTGCCGGGGATTAGCGGGTGATGCGGTCCGGTCTGGTGTAGATGTTCATCGAGTCGCCGCGCAGAAACGCCACCAGGGTCAGACCCGACTGGCTGGCGAGGTCGACGGCCAGAGACGACGGCGCGGACACCGCGGCGAGCACCGGAATGCCCGCCATCACAGCCTTCTGGGTGAGCTCAAATGACGCGCGTCCGCTGACCAGGAGAACGGTTGCGCTCAGCGGTATCCGGTCGTTTTCCAGTGCCCAGCCGATGACCTTGTCGACGGCGTTGTGACGGCCGATGTCCTCGCGCACGACCAGCGTGGTGCCGTCGACGTCGAACAGCGCTGCGCCGTGCAGACCGCCGGTGCTGGCGAACACCTTCTGTTCGTCGCGCAATCGGTCGGGGAGGTCGGACAGCGTTTCGGCGGTGACGGTGGAGGGATCGTCGCCGGGGCCGTGCTTGCTTATTGTTCGCACCGCGTCCAGAGAGGCCTTACCGCATACTCCGCACGACGACGTCGTGTAGAAGTTGCGTGTCACGTCCACGTCGGGCGGTGGCACATGCGGTGCGAGGGTTACGTCGAGCACGTTGTACGTGTTGACCTGATCGGGGCCTGCGCCCTTGCAGTAGCGCACCGTGAGCACATCGTCGCGGTGGGCGATGACGCCCTCGGTGAGCAGGAAGCCTTGGGCGAGTTCGACATCCGAACCCGGGGTGCGCATCGTGACGGTGACGGGCTTCCCGTTGATCCGGATCTCCAGTGGTTCCTCGACTACCAGAGTGTCGGGCCGTGCGACCGCGTCGCCCGCGGTGACATGCTGCACTCGGCGCCTGGCCGTGACCCGTCCCACTAGGTGACCACCCGATCTTCGGCCCGCACACCCGCGGAGCTTTCCAGCCGGATCACGACAGCCTTCGACACCGGCGTATTCGATCTATCGGCAACATGATCCAGCGGGACCAGCGCGTTGGTCTCTGGATAGTAAGCCGCTGCGTTGCCGACCGGGGTCTCGTACGCCACCACCATGAAGTCCTTCGCACGCCGCTCCTGCAGTTCGCCGTCGCCGCCCGCGAACTCCGAAACGAGATCCACCCGGTCACCCTCGTGCAGTCCGAACCGGTCGATGTCGGCCTTGTTGACGAACACGACTCGGCGGCCACCCTTCACCCCTCGGTAGCGGTCGTCGAGGCCGTAGATCGTGGTGTTGTATTGGTCGTGGCTGCGCAGCGTCTGCAGGATCAGCCTGCCTTCGGGGATGGGTACCCACTGCAACGGGTTCACGGCGAAGTTCGCTTTTCCTGTGGTGGTGGGAAATATGCGCGAATCACGTGGGCCGTGTGGCAACTGGAAGCCGTCTGGTGCGCGCACCTTGCGGTTGTAGTCGTCGCAGCCGGGTACGACGGCGGCGATCGCGTCGCGGACAGCGTCGTAGTCGTCGTTGAACGTCTCCCATGGCACTGGGTGGTCCGGCCCGAGCAGGGTGCGCGCCAGCTGGCAGACGATCGCGACCTCGCTGCGCACCTCGTCACTGGGCGGGTGCAGACTACCCCGCGACAGGTGCACCATCGACATCGAATCCTCTACTGACACCTGCTGTTTGACGCCGTTTTGAAGGTCTCGGTCGGTGCGACCCAGCGAGGGCAAGATGAGCGCGGTGCGGCCGTGCACCACATGGCTGCGGTTGAGCTTGGTTGATACCTGCACCGTCAACGAGCAGCTGCGCAGCGCGGCCTCGGTGACCGCGGTGTCCGGAGTCGCCGTCGCGAAGTTGCCGCCCATGCCCATGAAGACCGTGGCCCGGCCGTCGCGCATGGCGCGGATCGCATCCACAGTGTCGACACCGCTCTTGCGGGGGCTGACGATGCCGAAACGCTTGTCGAGGGCGGCGAGGAACTCCTCGGGCATCTTCTCCCAGATGCCCATCGTGCGGTCGCCCTGCACGTTGGAATGTCCACGGACCGGGCACAATCCGGCGCCGGGCTTGCCGATCATGCCGCGCATCAGCAGCACGTTGGTGATCTCCGAGATCATCGGCACGGCATGCTTGTGCTGGGTGAGACCCATTGCCCAGCACGCAATCGTGCGCTCGGAGTCGATCATCATCTGCGCGACCTTCTCCAGCTGCGCACGCTCGATGCCTGTCGCCTCCAGCACGGTGTCGAGATCGACGGCCCGCGTCTGAGCCTCGTACTCGGCGAAGTTCGCGCAATGCTTCTCGATGAAGCCGCGGTCGACAATCTGGACGCCGGGACCGGCCGCGTCCTGGGCTTCCAGCAGCAGCCGGCCGAGCCCGGCGAACAGTGCCATGTCGCCGCCAAGGCGGATCTGCACGAACTCGTCGGCGATCGGGATGCCGTGGCCGACTACGCCGTGCACCTTCTGCGGATCCTTGAACCGGATCAGCCCCGCTTCGGGCAACGGATTGATCGCAATGATCTTGGCGCCGTTCTCTTTCGCCTTCTCCAGTACCGACAGCATGCGGGGATGGTTGGTGCCGGGATTCTGGCCCGCGATGACGATCAGGTCGGCGTTGGCGACGTCCTCGACGGTGACCGATCCCTTGCCGACACCGATCGCCTCGACCAACGCAGCTCCCGACGATTCGTGACACATGTTGCTGCAGTCGGGCAAGTTGTTGGTGCCGAAACTCCGGACCAGCAGTTGGTAGAGGAACGCCGCCTCGTTACTGGTGCGTCCGGAGGTGTAGAAGACCGCTTCGTCGGGGCCGGCCAGCGCATGCAACTCGTCGGCGATCAACCGGTAGGCGTCGTCCCAGCTGATGGGTCTGTAGTGGTCGTCGTCGGGACGCAGCACCACCGGCTCGGTGAGCCGACCCTGCTGGGACAGCCAGTATTCGGGTCGTGCATCCAGGTCGGTGATGGAATGCCGCGCGAAGAAGTCGGCGGTGACGACGCGTCTGGTCGCCTCCTCGGCTACTGCTTTGGCGCCGTTCTCGCAGAATTCGGCGAACTTGCGGCCGCCGTGCTCTTCGGGCCATGCGCAGCCGGGGCAGTCGAAGCCGTGGCGCTGATTGAGCCGGACCAGGGACGCACCGGTCCGCCACGCCCCCATGGATTTCAGTCCGCGCTGCAGCGACACCATGACAGCTTTGACGCCGGCCGCCTCGTGCTCCGGGCCGGTTGTGACGACCGCGTGCTCGTCGTAATCCGCGTCGAAGTCGCGGGCGATGTCGCGTCGTCTGCCTAACCGCATACGCCCAGCCTAGGTCGTGGTGTCCTCTCTACGGGCTACCCACGCGACCTCGGCGGTATGCGGTGGCCGCTGTCCTGCGTATTCGGGCTGTCGCGCTGTCAGGCGACCTGCTCGGTGATCCACTTCACGGTGTAGCGCTGGAGTCCCGATATCTGCTGGGCCAGCAGCCGGCTTACCAGGCTCTCGACCTTGCCGCCGATCAACGGGACTCTGAACTCCACTGTCGCGCTGCAGTTCAGCCGCGACCCGTTCGGCGCGGGTGCGAGCACAGCCGTTCCGAGGCCGGATCCTGGCGCACCATGCGAAATGATGCTGATCTCGCCTCGCAGCCGGCCGTCGCTGATCGGGCTCCACGTCTCGGTTTGGACGACCCGCCATTCTTTGGGAAAGAGCTTGGCGACGAGTGCGGGCAGCCCTTCGTGGTGCAGGTCCTGAACGATGACCACCTTTGTGGAGCCGTCGGGTTCGATGGTCAACGAGTCCAGCCTGCCGAAGCCGCCGAAGGTCGCCAACCGCGCCCGCCAGTAACTCTCCTCGGAGAACGCCGAATGCAGCTGTTCGACGGTGGCCGAGGAGTCGACCGAGAAGTCGACTGATCGTGACACAGCAGACAGATTAGCTCGTAACTAACGCGTCCGCAGAAAATTGTGTCTGGGTCGGCGGGTTCTCCGCATGCGTTGTCGAGGGATCACTTCTAGGACAGCGCATCTCGCGCATCCGGATTCGGTCGAGATGCTGGTCGCATACCTTTAGCAGTAGTGCCCGATGTCGGGCTCACGTGCTATGACCAGCTTCTTGGGGGCGCCGCCGGATGAACGATGCAAGCAGCGGGGATGAGCGAGTGACGAATCCGGGAGACAGGGACCCGGGCAAGTCCGTCGACGGTCAGTACGCGAAGGTTGACTTCACAGGCGTGCAGTGGAAATCGGTCGAGTGGACCGGGCTGTGTGTGCTCTATCTGCGGGCGTGCGAGAGTCGCGTGCCCGACCCGATCCTCGGCGATCATTTCGCCGCTCGGGACGTAGCGCGCATCGACTACGACTTCGAGCGTCTGCATCGATTTATCCGCCCGTCGAGCAATCAATTCATGGTGGCGATGCGCACCGCGCAGGTCGATGCCTGGATCGCCGACTACCTAGGGCGCCATCCGGACGCCGTCGTACTGCATCTGGGGTGCGGGTTACACAGTCGTGCATTCCGCCTCGCGGTACCCGAGACCGTGCGGTGGTTCGACGTGGACCTGCCCCAGGTCATCGCATTGCGGAGGCAGTTGTATTCCGAGACGGAGACGTATCGGATGATTGGGTCGTCGGTAACCGATCCGGTCTGGGTCGATGAGTTGCCGGCGGGCGGCCCCGTTCTGGTCGTCGCCGAAGGCCTTCTCATGTATCTGACCCCGGCTGAGGTCGCCGATCTGCTTCACCGATTGCTCGATCGGTTCGACAGCGGGGAGCTGCTCGCCGACCTGCTGTCGAAGTGGGGTCCGCGGCTGTCCAAGGTCGCCGCGTCCGGCATCATCAAGTGGGGTACCCGCGAGGGTAGTGAGATCACGCGCTGGGATGCACGCCTCCGTCTCGTCGAAGGCAGCCCCGTCATTGCGGGCTTCCGCAAGATTTCGCTTTCCCGGCCGCGCTTGTTGTACCGCATCGCGTACGCCGTCCCTGCAAACCGAAATTACGACCGCCTCTTCCGCTACGCATTTTAGGCCGGCAAAACCTGTTGCTGAGACGCGATCTGGATACGCGAGTGCTGTCGCGAGCCCAACAGCCGGGAGAGCGCCCCAGGTTGGTCGCTGCGCATCCTTTGGGCTGCGCCGTGATAGATCTTATCTAGTGTAGCTATCTAGTTAGCTGAGCTTGAAACATGTGCAGTTTACTTTCCATCAACTGAACCGATACGGCCCGGTAATACGCCGGCACCCGGTCGGCTGCAAAACAAGATGGCGCGAGGACGGTCCCCGCAGTGAACACAGCCGGGAAGACCACCCGAAATCGGATAGCGCAGGGTGTGCATTCAGCCATCCGCGAGTGGCAGTTTCTGGCAGAACTGAGTGCACGAGTTCGTGCGATCCAACGCACTCTGTGACGCCGGTGCTAATTTGCCGAAATCGCAGACCGTGGTTCTCGCCTCCGGTAGCGTTCCGCTCGTATCGACATGAAGGTCTGGGGGGACCGGATGAGCGGATTCGCGCGCGATTCCGGCTGACGAAGAAGGGGGCGTGCCCCCGTGAATGATGCGCGCGCCACTCCCATCGCCGTTATCGGCATGGCCTGTCGGCTTCCTGGCGGGATCGACTCTCCCGAGCAGTTGTGGGCGGCCCTGCTGCGCGGCGACGACCTGGTGACCGAAATTCCGCCCGACCGGTGGGACTCCGACGAGTTCTACGATCCCCAACCGGGGGTTCCGGGTCGGTCGGTGACCAAGTGGGGCGCGTTCCTCGACGATGTCGCCGGCTTCGATTCCGACTTCTTCGGGATCAACGAGCGCGAGGCCACCGCGATCGATCCACAGCACCGGCTGCTCCTGGAGACCTCATGGGAGGCCATGGAGCACGCCGGGTTGACCCAGGAGGGGTTGGCCGACTCGCTGACGGGTGTGTTTGTGGGCTTGACACACGGTGACTACCAACTGTTCGCCGCCGACGCGCATGCAGTCGAAGCACCGTACGGATTTACCGGAAGCAGCTTCAGTTTGGCGTCGGGGCGGATCGCTTACGCCCTTGGGGTGCACGGTCCCGCGCTGACGGTGGACACCGCGTGTTCGTCCGGTCTTACCGCGATCCACCTGGCCTGTCACAGCCTGATCGACGGTGAGAGCGATCTTGCCCTTGCCGGTGGCGCCGCCGTGATCCTGGATCCGCGGAAGTTCATTGCGGGGTCGGCGGAGGGAATGCTGTCTGCGACCGGACGATGCCATGCGTTCGACGTCGCGGCCGACGGATTCGTCTCCTCCGAAGGCTGCGGCGTGGTGTTACTCAAACGTCTGCCAGACGCGCTTCGCGACGGTGACCGCATTCGGGCCGTAATCCGCGGCACCGCCGCCAACCAAGACGGTCGCACGGTGAACATCTCGACGCCATCGGTGACGGCGCAGACCGCGGTGTACAGGGCTGCGCTGGCCGCTGCGGGCGTCGACCCCCGCAGCGTTCACATGATCGAGGCACACGGTCCCGGCACCCCGGTCGGAGATCCGATCGAATACGCCAGCCTGGCCAACGTCTATGGCACCGAGGGTCCTTGCGCACTGGCCTCGCTGAAAACCAATTTCGGTCATGCCCAGTCGGCCGCAGGCGTACTGGGGCTGATGAAGGCTGTACTGGCCCTGCAGCATGGCGTTGTCCCCCGGAATCTGCACTTCAATCGGCTGCCCGACGAGATGGCCGCAATCGAAACCAAACTGTTTGTGCCACAAGAGACCACGCCGTGGCCGATCAATGGTCGGCATCCGAGGCGCGCGGCCGCGTCGTCGTACGGGCTCTCCGGAACCAACGTGCATGCCATCTTGGAACAAGCACCGGCACTGGAGTCCGAAGCCACTGCGGCCAAAGAGATCTCAGCCGACTCGTCGACGGCAACACCACTGTTGTTCCCGTTGTCGTCCACTTCGTCCGACGAACTGCATCGCACCGCGGGTCGGCTGGCGGACTGGGTGGCAACCCATCAGGACGTCGTGTTGGCGGATCTGGCCTACACCTTGACGCGTCGGCGTGCGCACCGCCCGGTCCGCACAGCCGTCATTGCGAGCGAGCGAGCCGAACTCGCCAAGGCATTGCGGGATGTCGCGGACGGCGATGCGCCGTATCAAGCAGCGGTGGAGCAGGGTGGTCGAGGTCCGGTGTGGGTGTTCTCCGGGCAAGGTTCGCAATGGGCCGGGATGGGCGCTGAACTGCTGGCGTCCGAACCGGTGTTCGCCGCCACTGTCGCGGCGGCCGAGCCAGTGATCGTCAGCGAGAGCGGATTCTCGGTGACGGAGGCGATCACCGCGCCGCAGACCGTGACCGGAATCGACCGGGTCCAGCCGTCGCTGTTCACCATGCAGGTCGCGCTCGCCGCCGCCATGCGCTCGCACGGCGTCCGCCCGGGCGCGGTCATCGGGCATTCCCTCGGCGAGGCAGCGGCAGCCGTCGTCGCCGGAGCCCTTTCGCTCGAAGACGGAGTACGCGTCATTTGCCGACGCTCACGGCTGATGTCCCGCATTGCCGGCGCCGGAGCCATGGCATCAGTGGAATTACCTGCGCAGCAAGTGCTTTCGGAGTTGGTAAACCGCGGCATCAACGATGCGGTGGTGGCCGTGGTGACCTCACCTGAATCCACCGTGATCGGCGGCGACACGCAGACTGTTCGAGGTCTGGTCGCGGCCTGGGAGCAACGCGACGTGATGGCCCGCGAGATCGCCGTCGATGTCGCCTCACACTCCCCGCAGGTCGATCCGATCCTCGATGAGCTGACCGACATACTCGCTGAGCTGCACCCATTGACACCGCAGGTTCCGTACTACTCGGCGACGCAGTACGACCCGCGCGAAGAGCCCGTCTGCGATGCCCGTTTTTGGGTGGACAACCTGCGCAACATGGTGCGGTTCGCTCCGGCCGTACAGGCTGCGCTGGAGGACGGCTACCGGGTCTTCGCGGAGTTGTCGCCCCATCCACTGCTCACGCATGCGGTCGAGCAGACCGCCCGCAGTCTCGACACGCCGGTGGCCGCTCTGGCCGGCATGCGCCGCGAACAAGCGCTGCCCTACGGACTGCGCGGCCTCGTGGCGGATCTGCACAGCGCGGGCGCCGCGGTGGATTTCTCCGAGCTGAGCAGGAATGGACAGCTGGTGGACGCGCCGCTGCCGACCTGGACTCACCGTCGTCTCCTGTTGAGCCGTGGTGGCCAGGAATCCCCGACACATGGTGCGTGCACCATTTCAGTGCATCCGCTGTTGGGCGCGCACGTTCGCTTGCAAGAGGAACCCGAGCGCCACGTGTGGCAGGGCGAGGTGGGCACCGCCGCCCAGCCGTGGCTTTCCGATCACCGGGTCCGCAATGTCGCAGTGCTTCCTGGGGCGGCCTACTGCGAGATGGCGTTGGCGGCCGCGCGCGAAGTGTTGGGCGAGGCCGCCGAGGTTCGTGACATCCGCTTCGAACAGGCGCTGCTGCTGGATGAACAGACCACCGTTGGTGCCTCGGCAGCATTGTCCAAACCTGACGCCGTCGACTTCACCGTGGAGACCAATCAGGGGGGTGAACAAACGCGGCATGCTGTCGCGGTCCTGCGGGCCGCAACGGACGAGCAGTCGCCGCCCACACACGACATATCCGCGCTACTTGCCGCACACCCGGGCCGCGAGGACGGCGACGAGGTGCGCAAGCGGCTCGACCGGCGTGGTGTTCAGTACGGTCCAGCGTTCACCGGCCTCACCGCGGTGCACTCCGGCGAGGAGACAACCGACACCGTGCTGGTCGAGGTCGCGCTCCCGCGTCAAATCCGTTCACAGCAAGATGCCTACGGCGTACACCCGGCCCTGCTGGATGCCTGTTTTCAGTCTGTCGTCGCCCATCCCGATGTTCAGGCTTTAGGTGAGGATGTGCTGGGTCTGCCGTTGGGTATCAGGCGACTTCGTGCCTACGGCGCCGCGCGCATCGCGCGCTACTGCTATACGCGGGTGACGAAAGCCGATAATTCGGGGGTCGAGGCCGACCTCGACATGCTCGACGAGCACGGGGCCGTCCTGCTCGCGGTGCGGGGTCTGCGGTTGGGCGCTGCGGCGTCGGAGAGCGGCCACAACGACCGGCTACTGGCCACGCGTCTGCTGACCGTCGAATGGCGGCAACGAGAACTGCCCGAGGCAGAACAGGGCGACGCTGGAACCTGGCTGTTGGTGAGCACCACACCCGCAGACATGGTTGCCCCAGCGTTGACCGATACACTGAAAAGCCTTGGCGCGCGATGTATCACCATGTGCTGGTCGCCGGATGCCGATCACTCCTCGAACACAGATCAGCTGAGAAACCAGCTGCGCGGCGGCGGATTTAGCGGTGTCGTGATCCTTACGGGACCCAAGAACAGCGACTGCAATGACCAGTCCCCGCTGCTGGGCCGTGAGTCTGTGGAGCATCTGGTGCGTGTCGCCCGCGAACTGCCAGACATACCTGGTGAGCCTCCGCGCCTGTATGTCGTGACGCGCAATGCACAGACGGTAGTTGCCGGTGACGTGGCCAATCTGGAGCAGGCAGGTCTGCGGGGCTTGGCACGGGTTATCGGCACCGAACATCCACACCTTCGTGCGACTCAGATCGATATGGACGAGACGACTGATGCCGAGCAGCTGGCGCGACAACTGCTCGGCGGGTCGGAGGAGGACGAGACCGCCTGGCGAAACGGTGCGTGGTACGTGGCGCGATTGTCGCCGATACCTCTGCGCCCCGAGGAGCGGCAGACCACCGTTGCCGACCATGAGCGCGACGGGATACGGATGCAGATCCGGACGCCGGGGGATCTCGAGACGATGGAATTGGTTGCCTGCGAACGGATTCCTCCGGGATCGGGGCAGATCGAGGTCGCTGTGAGTGCGTCTAGCATCAACTTCGCCGACGTGCTGGTTGCGTTTGGTCGCTACCCGGCATTCGACGGACGGATGCCGCAGCTGGGAACGGACTTCACCGGAGTGGTGACCGCCGTCGGACCTGACGTGACCGACCACGAGGTCGGGGATCATGTCGGTGGCCTGAACGCAGACGGCTGCTGGGCCACCTTCATCACTTGCGATGCGCGTCGTGCCGTCACCCTGCCCGCGGGTCTGGCCGACGACCAGGCGGCGGCGGTGACCACGGCGCACGCCACCGCCTGGTACGGCCTACATGAGCTGGCGCGTATCAGGAGCGGGGACAAGGTGTTGATCCACTCCGGGACCGGTGGCGTTGGGCAGGCGGCAATCGCAATCGCTCGTGCTGCGGGAGCGGAAATCTTCGCCACCGCCGGCAGCGAGCAACGTCGACAATTGTTGCGCGACAAGGGTATCGAGTATGTTTACGACTCGCGTAGCCTGGAGTTCGCCGAACGGATACGCCGGGACACCGACGGGTACGGGGTCGACATCGTGCTCAATTCGGTTACCGGCGCCGCCCAGCGTGCGGGACTCGAATTGCTGGCGCTCGGTGGACGATTCGTCGAGATCGGTAAACGCGACATCTATGGCGACACCCGGTTGGGCCTCTTCCCGTTCCGACATAACCTGACGTTCCACGCTGTTGACCTGGGATTGCTGGCGTACAGCGATCCGGACCGGCTTTGCGACGTGCTGCGCACGGTGTACCAACTCACCGCGGACGGTGTGCTGCCGATGCCCGAGAGCACGCACTATCCGCTTGACGGCGCCGCGGCAGCCATCCGGCTGATGAGCGGTGCACAGCACACCGGGAAGCTCGTACTCGACGTCGGGCACACCGGCAGCTGCCGCGTGATCGTGCCGCCTTCGCAGGTGCGCGTGTTCCGCCGCGACGGTGCCTACCTCATCACCGGCGGGCTGGGCGGCCTCGGGCTGTTCCTGGCCGAGAAGATGGCGAAGGCCGGGTGCGGGCGCATCGTGCTGTCTTCGCGATCGGGGCCGACCCCCGAGGTTTTGGAGACGATCGATCGCATCCGCGCGATCGGCGCCGACATCGCGGTGGAGTGCGGCGACATCTCCGATGCCGGTACGGCGCGGCGGTTGGTGGCCGCAGCGACCGCCACGGGTCATCCGCTGCGCGGTGTGCTGCATGCGGCGGCGGTGGTCGATGACGCCACGCTGGCCAACATCTCTGACGAGCTGATCGAGCGTGACTGGGCGCCAAAGGTTTACGGTGCCTGGAACCTGCACGTTGCCACCGGGGGTCAGCGGCTGGACTGGTTCTGCTCGTTTTCGTCGGCGGCGGCGCTGGTGGGATCGCCGGGACAGGGCGCGTACGCCGCGGCCAACAGCTGGATCGACGCCTTCACCCACTGGCGACGCGCTCAGGGCCTCCCGGCCACCGCGGTCGCGTGGGGGGCCTGGGCACGGATCGGGCGCGCTACCGCGTTGGCGGACAGCTCCGGGGACTCCATCGCCCCCGAAGAGGGAGCCTACGCGTTCGAAGCGCTGTTGCGGCACGCCCGCGCCTGCACCGGTTACGCGCCCATCATAGGAACACCGTGGCTCACTCTGTTCGCCGAGCGGAGTCCCTTCGCCGAAGCGTTCCGCTCCGACGCGCAAAGCGCATCGAGCACAACCAAACTGATAGCCGAACTCAACGAGCTGCCGCCCGACGAACGGCCCACCAGGCTGCGGCGCGTGATCTCGGATCAGGTCACTCTGATTCTGCGTCGCAACGTCGATCCCGACCGGCCGCTCTCCGGGTACGGCCTGGACTCGCTCGGTGCTCTCGAACTACGCACCCGCATCGAAGCCGAAACGGGTGTACGCGTATCAGCCACCGACATCAGCACCATCACCATTCGCGGTTTAGCGGAGTTGCTCAGCGAAAAGCTGGCGCCCACGGCGGCCGCATGAGGAGAGAGGAGGCCCAATGCAGAACGGTAACCGGGCACTTCCGCTGACGCGCGGACAGCTCGATATATGGCTTGCGCATGAAACGGGCCGCTTCGGCACGGAGTGGCAACTCGGCCTCTTCGCGCGAATCGAGGGTCGGGTGGAACGTAGTCCCCTCGAGTGGGCGATTCGCCGAGTAGTGCGGGAAGCGGAACCAGCCAGGGTTACGTTTTTCGAGGAGAGCGGCCAGGTTTTCCAGCGGCCGATTAATGACCCGGATGTGCAGATCGCCTTCCACGACCTGCGCCACTCACACGATCCCGCGCAGGAAGCCTTTGAGATAGCGTCGTCGATCCAGCGAAAGCCCATGTCGTTCACCGGGCCTCTGTTCAAATTTGCGTTGTTCCAGACGGCGCCCAGCGAGTTCTACTTGTTCACCTGCTGTCACCACATAATCACGGACGGCTCCGGCGTTGCGTTGGTCGGCCATCGCATCGCAGCTGTCTATTCCGCGATTGTTTCTGGCGCACCCATTCCTCCTCCGTTCTTCGGTTCGCTGCAGGACCTGATCAGCAGCGAGCTTGAATATGAAGCGTCGTCCGACTATCTGGAAGATCAGGCCTACTGGACTGAGAACCTGCCATCGGAAATCGGACCGCATTGCCGGATGCCGCAATCAACGGGCGTGCGTGATCCGTATCTACCGTCTGCGCCGGTTCGAATTGATCCTGCGGTCCTTCGCCGAGTTGACGAGTTGTCCAAAGCATGGAACGTGCCTCGATCGTCGATCATCACCGCGGCGTGTGCCCTCTTGGTGCGTGGCTGGTGTGCCGAAGGCGCCGATGGTTCAGAGGTGGTCCTCGACTTCCCCGTCAGCAGACGTGTCCGCCCCGAGTCGAAGACGGTTCCCGGGATGGTCGCCGGGATCGTGCCGCTGGTCTTGAAAGTTGCTGCGGGATCGGCGGTTTCCGATTTCTGTGAGCACGTCGATACCCGAATACGAGAAGCCGTGCAACATCAGCAGTTTCCCGTGCAGGCCCTCGAGCGGAAAGCCAACGACTACGGCATGGGGCGACCAGCCGACAGGGTGAGTGTCAATTTCATCCCGTCGATATTCAGCCTCAACTTCGGTGGCGTGGCAGCGTCGGCGTCGTATACGAGTTCTGGCGTCGTCGGCGGCTTCGGATTCTTCTTCTCCAGTGTCGGCGATCAGCTTTTTCTGTGTACGGCCGGTCCTGGGCAGCCATTTTCGGATTTTGACGTGTCCGATTGGGCGGGCCGGTTGGAGCGGGTGCTGGTGGCGTTTACTGCTGATCCGTCTCGGCGGTTGTCGTCGGTGGATGTGGTTTTTGGTGGTGAGCGTGCGTGGCTGGATGAGGTGGGTAATCGGGGGGTGTTGACCGAGGCGGTACCGGTCGGGGTGTCGGTTCCGGTGTTGTTCGCTGAGCATGTGGCGCGCATTGGGGACGCGGTGGCGATCCGGTGCGATGGGGTGTCGTGGACGTACGGCGAGCTTGATGAGGCGTCGAATCGGTTGGCGCACTTGCTGGTGGCGCACGGTGCGCGGGCTGGGCGGTGTGTGGCGTTGTTGTTCGGTCGGTCTGGCGAGGCGATCGTGGCGATGTTGGCGGTGCTCAAGAGCGGTGCGGCGTATTTGCCGATTGATCCGGTGGTGCCCGCGGCGCGGCTGGATTTCATCATTGCCGATGCTGCACCGGTTGCCGTGCTCACGACCGCCAGGTTGGCGGGCCGGCTCGACGACTGCGGGGTGGCGGTCATCGATGTCGATGATCCTGCTGTGGGTTCGCAATCCAGCGCGGCGTTAGCGGTACCGGAGGCCGATGATGTCGCTTACATCATCTACACGTCGGGTACCACCGGTGTGCCCAAAGGTGTTGCGGTGAGTCATCACAACGTGACGCAGTTGTTGGGGTCTTTGGATGCCGGTCTGCCGTGTGCGGGGGTGTGGCCGCAGTGCCACACGCTGGCCTTCGACGTGTCGGTGTGGGAGATCTTCGGTGCCCTGTTGCGCGGCGGGCGCGTGGTTGTCGTGCCCGAGGAGGTGGCCGCCTCCGCAGACGACCTCCACGAGGTCCTGATGAACGAAGGCGTCACGGTACTGACACAGACTCCATCGGCGGTGAGGGTGTTGTCGCGCGAGGGGCTGGAGAACGCGGCGCTCGTGGTGGTGGGTGAGGCGTGTCCGGCCGAGGTGGTCGATCAGTGGGCGCCGGGGCGGGTGATGATCAACGCTTACGGTCCGACCGAGACCACGATGTGTGTGGCGATCAGCGCGCCGTTGACTGCGGGGGCGGGGGTGCCGATCGGTGCGCCGGTCGCTGGGGCGGCGTTGTTCGTCCTCGACAAGTGGTTACGTCCGGTGCCTGCGGGGGTGATCGGGGAGTTGCATGTGGCCGGTGCTGGGCTGGCCTTCGGATACATCGGCCGGGCCGGGTTGAGTGCAGCGCGGTTTGTGGCGTGTCCGTTCGTAGGCGCAGGAGCGCCAGGACAAAGGATGTATCGCACCGGGGATCTGGTGCGGTGGGGTCCCGATGGGCAGCTGCAGTATCTGGGGCGCGCCGATGAGCAGGTCAAGATCCGCGGGTATCGCATCGAACTCGGTGAGATCCAGGCGGCGCTGGCTGGGCTCGATGGTGTGGCGCAGGCGGTGGTGATTGCGCGTGAGGACCGTCCCGGCGACAGGCGCCTGGTCGGCTACATCACTGAATCTGCTACCGGGGCAGTGGATCCGGGCGCGGTGCGTGGACGGCTGGCCCAGCGACTCCCGGCCTACATGGTGCCCACGGCGGTGGTGGTGTTGGAGGCCTTGCCGTTGACGGTTAACGGAAAACTCGACTCTCGCGCCCTGCCGGCGCCGGAATACTCCGATGCCGATCAGTACCGTGCCCCCACCGACGCGGTCGAGGAGATCCTGGCCGGCATCTACGCCCAGGTCCTCGGTCTCGAACGCGTGGGGGTCGATGACTCCTTCTTCGACCTCGGCGGCGACAGCATTCTCGCTATGCGACTGGTCGCTGCGATCAATGCCGGCATCGGCGCAAGCCTGTCGGTCGGCACCGTGTTCGACGCGCCCACAGTTGCCATGTTGGCGCCCCGTCTCGGCGGGGAGGGCGGTGGGCTGGAGCCTTTGGTGGCCGGTTGGCGGCCCCCGGTGGTGCCGTTGTCGTTTGCGCAGAGCCGGTTGTGGTTCATCGACCAATTGCAAGGGCCCTCACCGGTTTACAACATCGCGACTACCCTTCGCATCAGCGGGGCACTGGATGTCGACGCGCTGAGTGCGGCACTGACCGATGTGGTAACCCGCCATGAATCATTGCGCACGGTGATCGCGGCCCCTGAGGGGATACCCCAGCAGGTGGTGGTGCCTGCAGCGCGGGCTGATTTCGGCTGGGATGTGGCCGATGCCACCGGGTGGTCGGCGGATCGTCTGGGTGAGGCCATCGAGGAGACGGCGCGTCACGGGTTCGACTTGGCAACCGAGATTCCTTTGCGGGCACGGCTTTTCCGCGTCGGCGATGAGGAACATGTGCTGGTGGGCGTGGTGCATCATATCGCTGCCGACGGCTGGTCGATCATTCCGCTGGTGAGCGATCTTGGTGTGGCGTATGCCAGCCGGTGTGTGGTTCAGCCGCCGCGGTGGGCGCCGTTGGCTGTGCAGTACGTCGATTACACGTTGTGGCAGCGCAAGCAGTTCGGTGACCTCGATGACCGTGACAGTCGTATCGGCGCGCAGTTGGCCTATTGGCAGGATGCCCTGGCCGGTATGCCCGAGCGGCTGCAGCTTCCTACGGATCGGCCGTATCCGGCGGTTGCCGATCACTGTGGCGCCAGAGTGGCCGTGGACTGGCCTGCGGAGTTGCAGCAGCGGGTGCGGGAGGTGGCTCGCGAACACAACGTAACCAGCTTCATGGTGATGCAGGCTGCCTTGGCGGTGTTGTTGTCGCGGCTGAGCGCCGCCAGCGATGTGGCGGTGGGGTTCCCGATCGCCGGACGCAATGATCCCGCGCTCGATCAGCTGATCGGGTTCTTCGTCAATACGTTGGTGTTGCGTGTCGATTTGTCAGGCGACCCCACGGTTGCCGAGTTGCTGTCTCAGGTGCGGCAGCGCAGCCTGGCGGCCTACGAGCATCAAGACGTGCCGTTCGAGGTGCTCGTCGAGCGGCTCAACCCCACCCGGAGCATGACCCATCATCCGCTGGTCCAGGTGGCACTGGACTGGCAGAACTGGCAGGACAGTGCTCCCGCCGGCGGGCTGGCGTTGGGTGATCTGCAGGTCACCCAGATGCCGGTGGACACCCGAACGGCTCGAATGGATCTGACGTTCTCGCTGTCCGAACACTTCACCAAGGCCGGTGAGCCGGCCGGAATCGGCGGGGCCGTTGAGTTCCGCACCGATGTGTTCGACGCCGCGACCGTCGAGGCACTGATCGAACGGTTACGGCGGGTTGTGGCCCAGATGGCCACTGCACCCGCGCGGAAGCTGTCCTCGGTGGATGTGCTCGATGGCGATGATCGCGCGCGGCTGGATGAGCTGGGTAATCGGGCGGCGTTGGCCGAGGCGGTACCGGTCGGGGTGTCGGTTCCGGAGTTGTTCGCTGAGCACGTGGCGCGCATCGGGGATGCGGTGGCGATCCGGTGCGATGGGGTGTCGTGGACTTACGGCGAGCTTGATGAGGCGTCGAATCGGTTGGCGCACTTGCTGGTGGCGCACGGTACGCGTGCTGGGCAGTGTGTGGCGTTGTTGCTGGAGCGTTCAGCCGAGGCGATCGTGGCGATGCTCGCGGTGCTCAAAACGGGTGCGGCATATCTGGCGATCGACCCCGGGCTGCCCGATGCCCGGATCGAGTTCATGATCAACGATGCCTCACCGGTAGTGCTCATCACCACGAGGGCGCTACGTTCGCGGCTTGACGGATCTGGCGTGGAAGTCGTTGATATCGACGACCCGGCAGTGGCCGATCAACCCGGCACACCGTTACCGGCGCCGGCGGGCGATGATGTCGCCTACCTCATCTACACGTCTGGGACGACCGGTGTTCCGAAGGGCGTGGCCATCACCCACGCCAACCTGACGAGCCATCTGGCGGAGTCGACGCCCAGACCCCTGCCCGCCGAGCAGGTGTGGACGCAGTGTCATTCCTATGCGTTCGACTTCTCGGTGTGGGAGATCTGGGGAGCGCTGCTGGGCGGGGGACGACTGCTGGTTGTGTCCGAATCCGTAACGGGCTCTCCGGACGACTTCCACGAATTGTTGGTGGCTGAGCGGGTCACGGTGCTCACCCAGACCCCGACGGCCGTGGGGGCGCTCGCGTCTGAGGGGTTGGAGTCGGTTGCCGTGCTGCTCGGAGGCGAGGTATGCCCGCCCGAGGTGGTGGATCGGTGGGCGCCGGGGCGGGTGCTCATCAACGCCTACGGTCCGACCGAGGCCACGGTGTATGCCGCGATGAGCGCGCCGCTGACAGCCGGACTTCCGGTGGTGCCGATCGGTGCGCCGGTGTCGGGATCGGCGTTGTTCGTACTCGACGAATGGTTGCGCCCAGTGCCGGAGGGGGTGATCGGAGAGTTGTATGTCGCCGGGCGCGGCGTGGGTGTCGGGTATGTCGGGCGCACCGGATTGACCGGGTCGCGATTCATCGCGTGTCCGTTCGGGGGTACGGGGGCGCGGATGTATCGGACCGGAGATCTGGTCCGGTGGGGCGCCGATGGGCAGCTGCAGTACCTCGGGCGTGCCGACGAGCAGGTCAAGATCCGCGGGTATCGCATCGAACTCGGCGAGATTCAGACGGCATTGGCGAGTTTGGACGGAGTCGAGCAGGCCGTGGTCATCGCCCGCGAGGACATCCCCGGCACCAAGCGGCTCGTCGGCTATGTCACCGGGACGGCCGACCCCGCCGGGCTTCGCCCCACGCTGGCCGAGCGGCTCCCGTCGTATATGGTGCCGGCCGCGGTTGTGCAGCTGGAGGCGCTGCCGTTGACGGTCAACGGAAAACTCGACATTCGCGCCCTGCCTGCCCCGGAGTTCGACGACGGCGACTACCGGGCGCCGACGGATGCGGTTGAGGAGATCCTGGCCGGGATCTATGCTCAAGTCCTCGGTCTCGAACGCGTGGGGGTCGATGACTCGTTCTTCGACCTCGGCGGCGACAGCATTTTGTCGATGCAGGTGGTGGCGCGGGCGCGTGCGGCCGGTCTGTTGTGCCGGCCGCGTGACATTTTCGTCGAGCAGACCGTGGCTCGGCTGGCTCGAGTGGCCGGGGTGGCCGACGGCGCGGCTGGGGTGGTCGACGAGGGCGTCGGACCGGTGGTGGCGACGCCGATCATGCGCTGGCTGCACACCGTCGACGGCCCCATCGACCAGTTCAACCAGACGGTGTTGTTGCAAAGTCCCATCGGCGCAACGGAAGCCGACGTGGTGGTTGTGCTGCAGGCCCTATTGGATCGGCACCCAATGCTGCGGCTACGCGCCGACGACGTCGCCGGGGGATGGGTGTTGCAGGTACCCGAAGCCGGTGCGGTCGATGCTGGTGCTTGCCTGCACACCGTCGACGAGTTGACCGTTGATGCGTTGGTGACGGCCCGGTCCCGGCTGAACCCGGCCGCTAGGGCGATGGTCAGCGCGCTGTGGGTGACGTGCACCGGACAGCTGGCGCTGATCGTTCACCATCTTGCCGTCGACGCGGTGTCCTGGCGCATCCTGCTCGAAGACATCAACATCGCCTGGGCACAACACCACAACGGGCAGCCGGTGGAGCTGACGACGACGGGAACATCTTTTGGCCGGTGGGCGTCGCTGCTGGCCGAGTACGCGCATACCCCGGCGGTGGTGGAGCAGGCTGAGCCCTGGAAGCAGGTGACCGCGGCCGCTGCCGCGCTGCCCGCGGTGCAACCTGCGGTGGATACCTATGCCAGCGCCGGGCACCTGTCGGTGTCACTGGATGTCGAGACGACGCGCTTGCTGCTCAGTGAGATTCCGGCGGCCTTCCACGTCCGCATGCACGACATTCTGTTGATCGCATTTGGGTTGGCCTGGACCGAATTTCGGGGGGCCTACGCCACGCCGATCGGTATCGACGTCGAAGGCCACGGCCGCAATGAGGACCTGGGACCCGATATCGACCTGTCGCGAACCGTAGGTTGGTTCACCGCCAAGTACCCGGTCTCGTTGACCGTCGAACGGCTGCGCTGGGCGCAGGTGGTCGCCGGCGGAGCACAACTCGGTGCGGTGATCAAAGACGTCAAGGAACAGCTGCGTTCTCTGCCCGATGGCCTGACCTACGGACTGCTGCGATACCTCAACGCCGACACCCTCGACACCGACCTTGAATTAACCGGGTCCGATCCGCCGATCGGATTCAACTACCTCGGACGACTCGCCGCGCCGGCCGACGCGATGTCCGATGACATGTGGCGCATCGGCGAAGACGGATTGTCGGTCGCCGACGCCGCCGCCGCGGTGCCCGTGTCGTTGACCCACTCTGTGGAGCTCAGCGTCGCCACCCTCGATACCGAGGCCGGCCCCAATCTGCGCGCCGACTGGACGTGGGCGCAATCGGTACTGGATGGCGCGCAGATCGCCCGGCTCAGCCAACTCTGGTTCGACGCCCTGACCGGGATCTGCGCCCACGTGCGACACGGCGGCGGCGGGCTGACCCCCTCCGATATCGCCCCCGCCCGGTTAACGCAGTCGGAGATCGACGGTCTGCACGAGCAACACCAGATCGCCGATATCTTGCCGCTCACCCCCTTACAGCAGGGGCTGCTCTTTCACGCCAGCACCACACACGGCACCAACGATGTGTATGCGATGCAGCTGGACATCACGATCACCGGACCGCTCGACCCTCGGCGCCTATGCGATGCGGTGGACGCGGTGGTCAAGCGCCACCCCAATCTGGCCGCCCATTTCTGCGGACAGTTCGACCAACCGGTACAGGTCATCTCGGCTGATCCCATGGCGGCCTGGACGTATATCGACCTGAGCGGGAACGGTTCGTCCTCCGACGAGCAGATCCAGCACCCACGCGCCGCCGAACATGCGGCGGCGCGCGACCTCGTCCACGAGCCGGTGCAGATCATCGCGGCTGATCCCGTTGCGCCATGGGGTCATGTAGAGCTGAACGGCTCCGGCATCGATGTGGATGTCGATGACGAGATCCAGCGGGTGTGCGCCGCCGAACGCGCCGCAGTCTGCGACCTCGCCCACTCACCGGCCTTTCGGGTGACCCTGATCCGCACCGCGCGAAATCGGCACCGAATTGTGCTGACCAACCACCACATAGTGCTCGATGGCTGGTCGTTGCCGATCCTGCTGCAGGAGATGTTCGCCGGCTATTACCGACACCGGCTGCCCCCCGCCGCGTCGTACCGACGGTTTCTCAGCTGGCTGGCCGATCGGGACATTCCATCCGCTCAGGCGGCTTGGCGAAAGGTGCTCGCCGGCTTCGACATCCCCACGCTGGTGAGTCCGCCGGGCCGGGCAGGGCTGGGGCCGCGGGCCACCACTTCGGTTCGGGTGTCCGAGGAGACGACGCGAGCGTTGAACGAGCTGGCGCGTTCATGTCATACGACCGTCAACACGGTGCTGCAAGGCGCATGGGCGCAGGTGCTGATGTGGTTGACGGGGCATCGCGATGTCGTCTTCGGCACCGCCGTCTCGGGGCGGCCAACTGACGTGGTCGGTGCGGATTCGATGGTCGGCCTGTTGATCAACACAGTGCCGGTGCGCGCGCGCATCGCCCAAACCACGACGATCGCGGACCTGCTCGGCCAACTGCAAGGTGCGCACAACGACACCCTTGAGCATCAGCACCTGGCGCTCAGCGAGATCCACCGCGCCACCGGCCACAAACATCTGTTTGACACCGTCTTCGTCTACGAGAACTACCCGCTCGACACCGCGTTGTTCCGCAACAACGGGCTGGCCATCACAGAGATCAGCGGTCGCGAATGCAACCACTACCCCCTCGCGATGGTGGTTCGGCCGGGCCTAGAACTGGGTCTGCGAGTGGAATATGACACCGAGGTGTTCGACGCGGGCAGGATCGAACAGCTCACCAAACGATTCCAGCGGACGCTGGCGGCGATGGTCGCCCCCGAGACGCAGTCATGACCGTCGATCCCTCACGGCGGTTGGCGTCGCTCGATCTATTCGGTGATGACGAGCCCGCCGACCCGGATGAGTGGGGCAACCGGGCGGTGCTTACCGAGCCCGTGTCGCCGGTGTCGCTTCCAGAGGCGTTCGTTGCGCAGGTGGACCGCACACCCGATGCTGTCGCACTTCGCTACGGGGATTGCTCGTGGACTTACAGAGAGCTCGATGAGGCGTCGAATCGATTGGCGCACATGCTGGTGGCGCACGGTGCGCGGCCTGGGCAGTGTGTGGCCCTGCTGTTTGAACGCTCAGCTCAGGCCGTTATCGCGATTCTGGCTGTGTTGAAGACCGGCGCGGCGTATCTGCCGATCGACCCCGCGCATCCGCCGGCCCGGATCAAATTCATGTCTGAGGACGCCGATCCGATCGTCGCGATCACCAACACGGGGTTGGCCAATCGGCTCGACGAGTGCGACCTGCCGGTCATCGATCTGAACGACGTTGCAGTTGACGCGCAGTCCAGCGCCGCGTTGCCTGCGCCGGCGCACGATGACATTGCCCACATCATCTATACCTCGGGTACCACCGGTGTGCCCAAAGGTGTCGCGGTCAGCCACCACAACGTCACCCGCCTGTTCGACTCACTCGATGTCGGACTTGAGCTGGCGCCGGGACAGGTGTGGACGCAGTGTCACTCCTACGCGTTTGACTTCTCGGTCTGGGAGATCTGGGGCGCGCTGCTGTTCGGCGGGCGACTGGTGGTGGTTCCCGAGTCGGTGGCCCGCTCACCGGAAGACTTCCGCACCTTATTGGTTGCCGAACGCATCAACGTATTGAGCCAAACCCCGTCAGCCCTGGCGGCGCTCTCACCGCAGGGTTTGGATTTCGCCGCGCTGATGGTGGCGGGTGAGGCCTGCCCACCCGACGTGGTTAATCGGTGGGCGCCGGGGCGGGTGATGATCAACGGCTACGGCCCCACCGAGACCACGGTGTATGCCACGATCAGCGCGCCGCTGACTCCGGGGTCGGGCGTGCCGATCGGTGCGCCGGTGCCCGGGGCAGCGTTGTTTGTGTTGGACGAACGGTTACGCCGTGTGCTGCCCGGGGTTGTCGGTGAGTTGTATGTGGCCGGCCGCGGCGTCGGGCTTGGATATGTCCGTCGGGCCGGGTTGAGTGCAGCGCGGTTTGTGGCGTGTCCGTTCGTAGGCGCGGGAGCGCCAGGACAAAGGATGTATCGCACCGGGGATCTGGTGCGCTGGGGTCTTGATGGGCAGCTGCAGTACCTCGGGCGCGCCGATGAGCAGGTCAAGATCCGCGGGTATCGCATCGAGCTGGGTGAGATCCAGGCGGCGCTTGCCGGGCTGGATGGAGTCGGCCAAGCGGTGGTGATCGCCCGTGAGGACCGACCCGGCGACAAGCGCCTGGTTGGCTATGTCACCGAATCTTCCATCGGGACAGTAGATCCTGCTGCGGCGCGCAACGCGCTCGCTGATCGGTTGCCGCCGTACATGGTGCCGAGCGCGGTGGTGGTGCTGGATGCGCTGCCGTTGACGGTGAACGGCAAGCTCGACACTCGCGGCCTGCCCGCACCCGACTACTCCGACGCCAGCCAATACCGCGCCCCGGCCGATGCGGTCGAGGAGATAGTGGCCGGTATTTACGCTCAGATCCTCGGGCTTGAACGGGTCGGGGTCGATGAGTCCTTCTTCGACCTCGGCGGTGACAGCGTGTTGGCGATGCGCCTGGTCGCTGCGATCAATGCCGGCATGGGCGCCGGGCTATCGGTGGGCGCCGTGTTCGACGCACCCACCGTTGCCCAATTGGCAACCCGTCTCGGCGGGGAGGGTGGTGGGCTCGAGCCTCTGGTGGCCGGTCGGCGGCCTGCGGTAGTGCCGTTGTCGTTTGCGCAGAGCCGGTTGTGGTTCCTCGACCAATTACAGGGACCCTCACCGGTTTACAACATGGCGACTGCGCTACGGATCAGCGGGGCACTGGATGTCGACGCGCTGGGTGCGGCGCTAGCCGATGTGGTGGGCCGCCACGAATCGCTGCGCACGGTGCTTCCTGACAGAGACGGCGTGCCGCACCAGTTGGTGGTGCTGCCCGAGCGGGCCGATTTCGGCTGGCAGGTCGTCGATGCCGCCGATTGGCCGTCAAAAAGCCTCGTTGACGCCATCGAAACTGCGGCGCGTCATACATTTGACTTGGCCACCGAGATCCCTTTGTTTACACGACTTTTCCGCGTCACTACCGACGAACACGTGCTGGTGGCCGTCGTGCATCATATCGCTGCCGATGGGTGGTCGGTCATCCCGCTGGTGCGCGATCTGGGTGTGGCGTACGCCGGCAGGTGCGAGGGCCGGCCGCCGCAGTGGGCGCCGTTGGCGGTGCAGTACATCGACTACACGTTGTGGCAGCGCGAGCAGTTCGGTGACCTCGATGACAGCCACAGCCGTATCGGAGCGCAGTTGGCCTACTGGCTGGATGCTCTGGCCGGCATGCCTGACCGGCTGCAGCTACCCACCGATCGTCCGTATCCCCCCATCGCCGATCAGCGCGGCGCCAGTGTGGCGGTCGATTGGCCCGCCGAATTGCAGCAGCGCGTGCGCGACGTGGCCCGCGAACACAACGCGACCAGCTTCATGGTCCTCCAGGCCGCCCTCGTCGTGCTGCTGTCCGAGATCAGCGCCAACGACGACGTGGCAGTGGGATTCCCGATCGCAGGGCGACAGGTTCCCGCGCTGGATGAGTTGGTCGGATTCTTCGTCAACACGTTGGTTCTGCGTGTCGACGTCGGCGGTGACCCCACCGTCGCCGACTTGCTGGCCCAGGTGCGACGTCGCAGCCTGGCTGCGTTCGAACACCAGGACGTCCCCTTCGAGGTGCTCGTCGAGCGGCTCAATCCCACGCGATCCCTGGCCCACCATCCGCTGGTCCAGGTGGCGTTGGCCTGGCAGAACTGGCAGGACAACGACCCATCAGCGTTGACATTGGGCGATCTGCAGGTCGAGCAGATGCCGGTGGACACCCGCACCGCCCGCATGGACTTGGCGGTCTCTCTGTCCGAAAACTGGACAGAGGCAGGAGAGCCCGCCGGCATTGGCGGGGCGGTGGAGTTCCGCACCGATGTGTTCGACGCTGCCACCATCGAGACATTCGTCGGACGGCTCGAGCGGGTGTTGCTGGCGATGACCGCCGATGTGACCCGGCGGCTGTCGTCGATCGATGTGCTCGACGTTGGTGAGCGCGCCCGGTTGGATGAGGTCGGTAACCGGGAGGCGTTGACGGCACCGGGGCCGGAGCCGGTGTCGATTCCGGTGATGTTCGCCGAACATGTGGCGCGCTCTGCGGACGCGGTGGCGATCCGGTGCGATGGGGTGTCGTGGACGTACGGCGAGCTTGATGAGGCGTCGAATCAGTTGGCGCACTTGCTGGTAGCGCACGGTGCGCGGGCTGGGCGGAGCGTGGCATTGTTGTTCGGTCGGTCTGGCGAGGCGATCGTGGCGATGTTGGCGGTGCTCAAGAGCGGTGCGGCGTATTTGCCGATTGATCCGGTGGTGCCCGCGGCGCGGCTGGATTTCATCATTGCCGATGCTGCACCGGTTGCCGTGCTCACGACCGCCAGGTTGGCGGGCCGGCTCGACGACTGCGGGGTGGCGGTCATCGATGTCGATGATCCTGCTGTGGGTTCGCAATCCAGCGCGGCGTTGGCGGTACCGGAGGCCGATGATATCGCCTACATCGTGTACACGTCGGGCACCACCGGGATTCCCAAAGGTGTTGCGGTAACGCATCATAACGTCACTCGGCTGTTGGAGTCGCTCGACTCTCACCTACCGAGTGCGGGGGTGTGGACGCAGAGTCATACGTTGGCTTTCGACGTCGCGGTGTGGGAGATCTTCGGTGCCCTGTTGCGCGGCGGCCGTGTGGTGGTGGTGCCCGAGGCTGTGACGGCCGCACCAGAAGACTTCCACGCGTTACTGGTTGGTGAACAGGTCACGGTCCTGACCCAGACTCCTTCTGCAGTGCGGGTGTTGTCGCCTGCGGGTTTGGGTTCGGCCATATTGGTCGCCGTCGGTGAGGCGTGTCCGGCCGAGGTGGTGGATCGGTGGGCGCCGGGGCGGGTGATGATCAACGCCTACGGTCCGACCGAGACCACGATGTGTGTGGCGATCAGCGCGCCGCTGACTGCGGGGGCGGGGGTGCCGATCGGTGCGCCGGTCGCTGGGGCGGCGTTGTTCGTCCTCGACAAGTGGTTGCATCCGGTGCCTGCAGGGGTGGTCGGTGAGCTGTATGTGGCAGGTGCCGGGCTGGCTCATGGATATGTCGGGCGGACCGGGTTGACCGCGTCGGGGTTTGTCGCGTGTCCGTTCGTAGGCGCGGGAGCGCCAGGACAAAGGATGTATCGCACCGGGGACCTGGTGCGCTGGGCTGCTGATGGGCAGCTGCAGTATCTGGGGCGCGCCGATGAGCAGGTCAAGATCCGCGGTTATCGCATCGAGCTCGGCGATGTCCAGTCTGCGCTGAACGTCCTCGACGGGGTCGAGCAGGCGGTGGTCGTCGCTCGCGAGGACCGTCCCGGGGACAAGCGTCTCGTCGGCTATGTCACCGAATCTTCCATCGGGACAGTAGATCCTGCTGCGGCGCGCAACGCGCTCGCTGATCGGTTGCCGCCGTACATGGTGCCGACCGCGGTGGTGGTGCTCGACGCACTGCCGTTGACGGTGAACGGCAAGCTCGACACTCGCGCACTGCCTGCGCCCGAGTACAGCGATGCCGATCAGTACCGAGCGCCGACCGACGCGGTCGAGGAAATCCTCAGCGGTATCTACGCCCAGGTCCTCGGGCTGGAACGCGTGGGGGTCGACGACTCCTTCTTCGACCTCGGCGGCGACAGCATCTTGTCGATGCAGGTGGTGGCGCGGGGGCGGGCCGCCGGTCTGACGTGTCGGCCGCGCGACATCTTCATCGAGCAGACCGTGGCCCGGCTGGCGCGAGTCGCCGGAGTGGCCGACGAAGCGACCGGCCCAGTCGACGACGGGGTCGGGCCGGTGGCAGCCACCCCGATCGCGCGCTGGCTGCAAACCGTGGACGGCCCGGTCGATGAGTTCAACCAGACGGTGGTGATACAGGTCCCAGCCGGGGTGACCCACGACGACGTCGTGGTCGTTCTCCAGGCCGTGCTGGATCAGCACGGCATGCTGCGGTTGCGGGTGAACGACGGGGCCGAGGGTTGGACATTCCAGGTCGCCGAGCCTGGTTCGATCGACGCCGCCGATTGCCTGCTCACTGGCGACGAGTTGACCGAACAGCGGCTGGCGGCGGCCCGCTCGCGACTGAGCCCGGCGACTGGGCTCATGCTCAGCGCGTTATGGGTGGCCAACACCAGCCAATTGGTGATGATCGTCCACCATCTCGCTGTCGACGCGGTGTCCTGGCGCATCCTGCTCGAAGACCTCAACATCGCCTGGGCACAACACCACAACGCGCAGCCGATAACCCTTCCTGGCGGCGGAACGTCGTTCGCCCAATGGGCAACACTGCTCAATGAGCACGCACATACCGCGGCGGTGGTAGAGCAGGCCTTGTTCTGGAAGCAGGTGACAGCCGCGCCGCCCGCGCTGCCCGCGGTGCAACCCTCAGTCGACACCTATGCCCGCGCCGGGCACCTGTCGCTGTCACTGGATGTCGAGACCACCCGCCTCCTCCTCGGTGAAGTCCCCGCAGCGTTTCACGCAGGGGTGCAGGACATCCTATTGATCGCATTCGGGTTGGCGTGCACTGAATTTTTGGGTAAGGGCGACTTACCGATCGGCATCGACGTCGAAGGACACGGCCGCGACGAGAACCTGAGCGCCACGGTGGACCTGTCGCGCACAGTGGGTTGGTTCACCGCAAAGTATTCCGTGTCGCTGACGATCGGTGGGCTGAGCTGGGCGCAGGTAGTCGCCGGCGAAACAGTGTTGGGCGCGGTGGTCAAGAACGCCAAGGAACAGCTCCGCGCGCTGCCCGACGGTCTGACCTACGGTCTGCTGCGCTATCTGAACAACGACGTCGACCTGCCGGGGCCCGACCCGTCGATTGGGTTCAACTACCTCGGACGGCTCGGGGCGGCGGCCGCCGCGCCGTCTGATGACATGTGGCGGATCAGCGAAGACGGGATGTCGGTCGCCGAATCCGCCGCCGCGGTGCCGATGCCGCTGTCCCACACCGTCGCGCTGAACGCCGGCACCGTTGACGCCGAGACTGGCCCCTACCTACACGCCGATTGGATCTGGGCCCAATCGGCACTGGATCACGCGCAGATCAAACGGCTGAGCCAACTCTGGTTCGATGCGCTGGCCGGCATCTGCGCCCACGTCCGACACGGTGGCGGCGGGCTGACCCCCTCCGACATCGCCCCCGCAAGACTGAGCCAGCAGCAGATCGACGAGCTGGCCCAACACGACCGCATCGCCGACGTCCTACCCCTTACCCCAATGCAGCGTGGTCTGCTCTTCCACGCCAGCACTTCTCGCGCCACCGACGACGACCTGTACGCGATGCAGCTCGACATCACCATCACCGGACCACTCGACCCAAACCGCCTGCGCGACGCCGTGCACAGGGTTGCCGACCGACACCCCCACCTGACCGCCCGGTTCTGCGAGCAGTTCGATCAACCGGTGCAGATCATCCCGGCCGATCCCGCGGCCGCCTGGACATATATCGACCTCACCGGCGCAGACGTCGAGGACCGGGTTCAGCAGGTGGCCGCCGCCGAACGCGCCGCCGTCTGCGACCTCGCCGACCCGCCGGCCTTCCGCGCGGCACTGATGCGCACCGTCGAAGACCAGCACCGGTGCCTACTGACGTTCCACCACATCGTGATGGACGGCTGGTCGCTTCCGATCCTGTTGCAGGAGATCTTCGCCGGGTATTACGGACAGCGTCTGCCCGTGGCCGGTTCGTATCGCCGCTACGTCGGCTGGCTACTTGACCGCGACCTCGACGCGGCCCAGCAGGCCTGGGGCGAGGTGCTCGCCGGCTTCGACACCCCCACACTTGTAGGCCAGCCGCAGCGACTGGGGCACCGGGGCGTCGAGTCGTTCCGACTGTCCGAGGAGACCATGCAGGCCCTTGGTGAGGTGGCGCGGTCGAACCACACCACCGTCAACACCGTGCTGCAGGCCGCATGGGCGCAGCTGCTGATGTGGCTGACCGGCAACCACGATGTCGCTTTCGGCACCGCTGTGTCCGGCCGTCCGGCTGACGTAGTCGCTGCGGAATCGATGGTGGGCCTGTTGATCAACACCGTGCCCGTACGCGCGCGCGCCACGCCGGCCACTACCATCGCCGACCTGCTAGACCAACTGCAGGGCGCCCATACGCACACACTCGACCATCAACACCTGCCGCTGAACGAGATTCACCGCATCACCGGCGTCGACCAACTCTTCGACACCCTATTCGTCTACGAGAACTTTCCGGTCGACACCAACGCGATGGTGGGCGCCGACGGGTTGGCCATCAGCGAGTTCAGTACCCGCGAACGCAACCACTACCCCCTCACGCTGCAAGCCCAGCCGGGCCAGGAACTGAGCCTTCGCCTCGAATTCGACAGTGACGTCTTCGACCCGGCCGGTGTCGCGAAGCTGATCCAACGATTCACCCGGGTGGTAGCGGTCATGACCGCCGATCCCACCCGCCGGTTGTTGTCGGTCGACCTGGTCGACGAGGACGAACATGCCCGGCTGGACGAGCTCGGTAATCGGTCGGTGTTGACGCAGCCGACGACGCCGGTGGCGCTTTCGGAGTCGTTCGCCGCTCAGGTGTCTCGCACTCCCGACGCGGGGGCCGTGACGTTCGACGGGCGGACGATGACATATCGCGAGCTCGACGAGGCAGCCAACCGGTTGGCGCACCTGCTCGTTGAGCACGGCGCGGGGCCGGGCCGGTGCGTGGCGCTGTTGTTCACCCGTTCCGCCGAAGCGATCGTGGCGATCGTGGCCGTACTCAAGACCGGTGCGGCGTATCTGCCGATCGACCCGGCGCACCCGCAGGCCCGGATCACGTTCATGACAAGGGATTCCACGCCGATCGTTGCGGTCACGACCGCGGCCTTGAGGGACCGGTTCCACGGATGCGACCCGGTGCTCATCGACGTTGATGATCCCCGTATCGAAAGTCAGCCCAGCACCGCGTTGCCTGCGCCGGCGCCCGACGATATCGCCCACATCATCTACACGTCGGGTACGACCGGTGTGCCAAAGGGTGTTGCGGTCACTCAGTACAACGTGGTTCAGCTGTTCGAGTCGCTCGACACCGGGTTGGCGCTGACGCCCGAGCAGGTGTGGACGCAATTTCACTCCTATGCGTTCGACTTCTCGGTGTGGGAGATCTGGGGCGCACTGCTATTCGGCGGGCGGCTGGTGGTGGTGCCCGAGTCGGTGGCCCGCTCGCCGCAAGACTTCCATGCGTTGCTGGTCGGCGAACACGTCACGGTACTCACCCAAACCCCATCTGCGGTAAGGGGTTTGTCGCCTGAAGGTTTGGGATCGGCGGCTTTGGTGATCGGCGCCGAGCCGTGCCCGCCCGAGTTCGTGGACCGATGGGCACCGGGCAGGGTGATGATCAACGTGTACGGCCCCACCGAAACGACGATGTGGGCGTCGAAGAGTGCGCCGTTGGCGGCGGGGTCGGGTCCGCCGCCGATCGGCTCACCGGTGACGGGCGCGGCTTTCTTCGTGCTGGACGGTTGGCTGCGACCGGTGCCAGCCGGGGTGGTCGGTGAGCTGTACCTGGCCGGTCGCGGTGTCGGCGTGGGATATTGGCGCCGGGCGGGGCTGACCGCGTCGCGATTCATGGCGTGTCCATTCGGCCGGCTCGGGGCGCGGATGTATCGCACCGGGGACCTGGTGCGATGGGGAAGTGACGGGCAGCTGCAGTACCTCGGGCGCGCCGACGAGCAGGTCAAGATCCGCGGCTACCGCATCGAACTCGGCGAAATCCATTCAGCGCTAACCGATCTCGATGGGGTGGCCCAAGCGGTCGTCATCGCCCGCGAGGACCGTCCCGGCGACAAGCGCCTGGTCGGGTACGTCACCGAGGCTCGACCGGGGGCCGTCGACCCGGCCGGGGCGCGCACCGCGCTGGCTGAGCGGCTGCCGGCATACATGGTCCCGGCCGCGGTGGTCGTCCTCGACGTGTTGCCGATGACGGTCAACGGCAAGCTCGACACCCGCGCCCTGCCCGCACCGGAATTCCAGCGTGTCAATCGTTACCGTGCCCCGGCCAACGCGGTCGAGGAGATCCTGGCAGGCATCTACGCCCAAGTCCTGAACGTCGAACGGGTCGGCGTCGACGACTCCTTCTTCGACCTCGGTGGCGATTCGGTGTCCGCGATGCGCCTGGTCGCCGCGATCAACGCCGGCATCGATGCAGACCTTTCGGTGCGTGCCTTGTTCGACGCGCCCACGGTCGTCCAGTTGGCTCCCCATGTCACGGGGGCGAGCGGACGTGAGCCGTTGGTGGCCGGCGCACGGCCCGATGTAGTGCCGTTGTCGTTTGCGCAGAGCCGACTATGGTTCATCGACCAGTTGCAGGGCCCCTCACCGGTTTACAACATGCCGGTGGCGCTGCGACTGAGCGGACAGCTCGATGCCGACGCGTTGGCCGCCGCGCTTACCGACGTGGTAGGGCGCCACGAGAGCCTGCGGACGATGATCACGGCACCCGAAGGAATTCCTCGACAGGTGGTGGTGCCCGCCGAGCGGGCCGAGTTGGCCTGGGAAGTCGTCGATGCCACCGAATGGTCTGAGGACAACCTCTGCGAGGCCATCGCGGAGACCGGCCGTCACGCCTTTGACCTCACCACCGAAATCCCGTTGCGAGCCAGGCTTTTCCGTGTCACCGACGGCGAGCACGTGCTGGTGGGCGTGGCGCACCATATTGCCGCCGACGGCTGGTCGATCGGCCCGCTGGTACGTGATCTCGGCGAGGCATATGCCCGCCGGTGCGCGGGCCACACCTCGGGGTTGGCCGAATTACCGGTGCAGTACATCGACTACACGCTGTGGCAGCGTGCACGGTTCGGTGAACTGGATGACACCCAGAGTTTGATCGCCGCGCAGGTCGGCTACTGGCAGGACGCCCTGGCCGGTATGCCTGAGCGGCTTGCGCTGCCCACCGATCGGCCCTATCCACCCGCCGCTGATCAGCATGGGGCACGCGTGATGGTCGACTGGCCGGCAGAATTGCAGGAACAGGTGCGGGAGGTGGCCGCGCAATACAACGCAACCAGCTTCATGGTGATGCAAGCCGGGTTGGCGATCTTGTTGTCGAGGCTGAGCGCCAGTAGCGATGTGGCGGTGGGGTTCCCGATCGCCGGACGCACCGATCCCGCGCTCGACGAGCTGATCGGGTTCTTCGTCAACACGCTGGTGTTGCGCGTCGACCTCACGGGCGACCCCACGGTATCCGAGTTGCTGGATCAGGTACGGCGGCGCAGCCTTGCCGCCTTCGAGCATCAGGACGTGCCGTTCGAGGTCCTGGTGGAGCGGCTCAATCCGGCCCGGTCGATGACACACCATCCGCTGGTGCAGGTGTTGTTCGCGTGGCAGAACCTGCCCGGGCACACCGGCGATCCCGCCGCGGGATTGGCGTTGGGCGATCTGCAGGCCACCCAGCTGCCGGTGGACACCGAGACCGCCAGGATGGATCTGACCTTCTCGCTGTCGGAACACTTCACCGACACCGCTGAGCCCGCGGGGATTTGGGGTGCGGTGGAGTACCGCACCGATGTGTTCGACGCTGCCACCATCGAAACGCTGATCGAGCGGTTGCGCCGCGTGGTGGCGGCGATGACCGCCGACCCGACGGCGCGGTTGTCGTCGATCGATGTCCTCGACGGTGGTGAGCGTGCCCAACTGGACGCGATCGGCAATCGTGCGGTGTTGACCGCACCGGAGCCGGCACCGGTGTCGGTTCCCGAGTTGTTCGCCGAACATGTGGCCCGCATCCCCGATGCGACCGCCGTCAGCTTCGGCGGCCGTGGCCTCACCTATCGTGGACTTGACGAGGCTGCTAATCGGCTGGCGCACGTCCTGGTTGAGCAGGGTGTGGGTCCCGGACAGCGCGTGGCGCTCCTGCTCGAGCGCTCCGCCGAGGCGATCGTGGCGATGCTGGCGGTGCTCAAGACCGGTGCGGCATACGTGCCGATCGATCCCGCTCATCCCGATGTCCGCATCGAGTTCATGATCGACGATGCCGCGCCGATCGCCGCCATCACCACAGCGGATCTGCGTTCGCGGCTCGATGGGCCTCGTGCGGTCGTGGATATAAACGATCCCGCGGTAGCCATTCGACCCGGCTCCCCGTTGCCGGCGCCCGCGGCTGACGACATCGCCTATCTCATCTATACGTCGGGCACGACCGGTGTGCCGAAGGGTGTGGCCATCACCCACGCCAATCTGACGAGTCATCTCGCGCAGTCGACCCCCACCGATCTGCCAACCGATCAGGTGTGGACGCAATGTCATTCGTACGGTTTCGACTTCTCGGTGTGGGAGATTTGGGCTGCGCTGCTCGGCGGTGCCCGCCTGGTGGTCGTGCCCGAAGAGGTGGCGGGATCCCCGGAGGACTTCCACGAGCTGTTGGTGCGCGAACAGGTGACCGTGCTGACCCAGACCCCGTCAGCGGTGGCGGCGTTGTCTTCGCAGGGGTTGGAGTCGATGGCAGTGCTGCTCGGCGGCGAGACCTGCCCTGCCGAGGTGGTCGACCAATGGGCATTGGGCCGCGTGGTGATCAATGCGTACGGCCCCACCGAGGCGACCGTGTACGCCTCGATGAGTGCGCCCCTGACCGTCGGGTCGGGTGCGGCGCCCATCGGGGCACCGGTATCGACGTCGGCCGTGTTCGTTCTGGACGAGCGCATGCGTCCGGTGCCTACCGGCGTGGTGGGCGAGTTGTATGTCGCCGGCCGCGGCGTGGCCGTCGGATACGTCGGCCGGACCGGATTGACCGCCTCACGGTTCGTCGCGTGCCCATTCGGCGGACCCGGCGCTCGGATGTATCGCACTGGCGACCTGGTGTACTGGCGCGCCGACGGGCAACTGCAGTACCTCGGGCGCGCCGACGAGCAGGTCAAGATCCGCGGCTACCGCGTCGAACTCGGCGAAATCCAGAGCGCCCTTTCCGAATTGGATGGCGTCGAGCAGGCGGTGGTGGCGGCCCGTGAAGACAATCCAGGGGTCAAGCGCCTTGTCGGTTACATCACCGGCACGGCCGACCCCGCCGTACTGCGGTCCACACTTGCCGACCGTCTGCCCGCCTATATGGTGCCCTCGGCGGTGGTGGTGCTCGACGCGCTGCCGTTGACGGTCAACGGCAAGCTCGATATCCGCGCCCTGCCCATGCCGGACTTCCAACAGACCCATCACTACCGCTCGCCGGTCACCTCGGTCGAGGAGATCCTGGCCGGCATCTATGCCGATGTCCTCAGGCTCGAACGGGTCGGGGTCGACGACTCGTTCTTCGACCTCGGTGGCGACAGCATTCTGTCGATGCAGGTCGTGGCGCGCGCCCGGGCCGCCGGTTTGCGGTGCCGGCCGCGCGACGTATTCGTCGAGCAGACCGTGGCCCGGCTGGCCAGGGTCGTCGGGGTGGCCGACGGTGAACCCGGAGTCGTCGACGAGGGCATCGGGCCGGTGGTGGCGACGCCGATCATGCGCTGGCTGCGGACCGTCGACGGCCCCATCGACCAGTTCAACCAGACGATGGTGGTCCAAGCTCCTCCGGGAGCTACCGAGGCCGACGCGGTCGTCATCCTGCAAGCCTTGCTGGACCGGCACGCCGTCCTGCGGCTGCGCGCCGCCGACGACGACACCGGTCGACCGTTCTTCGAGGTGCCCGAGCCGGGCTCGGTCGACGCCGTCGACTGCCTGGACAGCGCCGACGAGTTGACCGGTGAGGCGCTGGTTACCGCGCGGTCGAGGTTGAACCCCACCGCAGGGGCGATGCTCAGCGCGCTGTGGGTGACGACCACCGGACAGCTGGCGCTGATCATCCATCACCTCGCGGTCGATGCGGTGTCCTGGCGGATCCTGCTCGAAGACCTCAACATCGCCTGGGCCCAACACCACAACGGGCAGCCGGTGGAGCTGCCGTCGACGGGAACGTCGTTCGCGCGGTGGGCCAAACTGCTGGCCGAGTACTCGCACGCCCCGGCGGTGGTGGAACAGGCCGACGCCTGGAGGGACGTCGCCGCGATCCCGGCCGTGCTGCCCGCGGCGCAACCCGCGGTGGACACCTACGCCAGCGCCGGGCACCTCTCGGCGGCGCTGGACACCGAAAACACTCGCGCGCTGCTCAGTGAGGTCCCTGCGGCGTTTCACACTGGGGTGCAAGACATCCTGTTGATCGCCTACGCACTGGCGTGCGCGGAGTTCCTGAGCGCCGACACGCCGATCGGCATCGATGTCGAAGGCCACGGCCGCCATGAAGATTTGGGTCCCGGGTTCGATCTGTCGCGCACCGTGGGGTGGTTCACCGCAAAGTACCCCGTGTCATTGACCGTGGAAGGCCTGCGCTGGTCGCAGGTCGTCGCAGGCGAGGCCGCGCTCGGCCCGGTGGTCAAGAACGCCAAGGAACAACTGCGGGCCCTGCCCGACGGGCTGACCTACGGTCTGCTGCGCTACCTCAATGCCGATGTGAACCTCGCCGGGCCCGACCCGTCCATCGGATTCAACTACCTCGGGCGGCTCGGCGCCGGCGCTCCCACAGCCGATATGTCCGGCCAGCTGTGGCTGGTCAGCGAAGAAGGCTTGTCTGTCGCCGACGCGGCCACCACCGTGCCAATGCCGTTGGGCCACACCGTGGAACTCAACGCGGCCACCGTCGACTCCGAGACCGGACCACAGCTGCACGCCACCTGGACGTGGGCGCAGTCGGCTCTTGACGAGGCGCAGATCAGTCGGCTTAGCCGGCTCTGGTTCGGCGCGTTGGCCGGCATCTGCGCGCACGTGCGAAACGGCGGCGGCGGGCTCACCCCCTCCGATATCGTCCCCGCACGACTCAACCAACGCCAAATCGACGAGCTGCGACAGCAATTCCCTATCGCTGACGTCCTACCGCTGACCCCCCTGCAACGGGGGCTGCTCTTCCACTCTCATGCGGCAGCCGGCGCCGCACAGAATTTCGGTGATCTCTACGCGATGCAGCTCGACATCACCGTCACCGGCACGCTGGACGCTGACCGCTTGCGCGATGCGGTGCAGACGGTGGTCAACCGTCATCCCAACTTGGCCGCCCACTTCTGCGAACAGTTCCACGAACCGATACAGGTCATCCCGGTCGATCCCACAGCGCCGTGGCGTTATGAAGAAGTGGACTCCGAGGAGCAGATCCAGCAGGTATGTGCCGCCGAACGTTTGGCGGTCTGCGACCTCACCCACCCGCCGGCCGTCCGCGCGGCGTTGATCCGCACCGCGCCAGATCGGCACCGGGTTGTGCTGACCTATCACCACATCGTCGTGGACGGGTGGTCGATGCCGATCCTGTTGCAGGAGATATTCGCCAGCTACTACGGGCAGCGGCTGCCTGCGGCTACGCCCTATCGCAGCTTTGTCAGCTGGCTGGCCGACCGCGACCTCGATGCCGCTCATGCCGCGTGGCGCGACGTCTTGGCCGGTTTCGACACACCCACACTCGTCGGCCCGCCGGGCAGGCTGGAGCTTGGTGCGCGGGATACCAACTACTTCCGGCTAACCGAGGAGACCACGCTCGCTCTCAGCGAGCTTGCGCGGTCGAACCACACCACCATCAACACCGTGCTGCAGGGCGCCTGGGCGCAGGTTCTGATGTGGCTGACCGGACGCCACGATGTCGTCTTCGGCACCGCTGTCTCGGGCCGGCCCGCCGATGTGGTCGGCGCGGAGAACATGGTGGGCCTCTTGATCAACACGGTGCCTGTCCGAGCGATTTTCACCTCGACGACCACGACCGCCGATCTGCTCGACCAACTTCGAAACGCCCACAACGACACACTCGACCACCAGCACCTGGCGCTCGCCGAGATCCACCGCGTCACCGGTCAGGATCTCCTGTTCGACACCCTTTTCGTGTTCGAGAACTATCCCGTCGACGCCAGCGCGATGGCAGGCGGCAGTGACGACTTGGCCATCAGCGGGTTCACCACCAGTGAATCCACCCACTATCCGCTGACGCTGCAGGCCCTTTCGGGTCGCGAACTGGCTCTTCGGATCGAGTTCGACACCGACATCTTCGACGCGGAGAGCATCCACGTGCTCGCCGCGCGGTTTCAGCGCGCGTTGGCGGCGATGGCCGCCGAACCCACCCGCAGGCTCTCGTCGATGGATGTACTGGATGCGGGTGAACATGCCCGGCTGGACGAGATCGGCAACCGGGCGGTGCTGAGTCTGCCCGCGACTCCGGTGTCGATTCCGGTGTTGTTCGAAGCCCAGGTGGCGAACACTCCCGATGCGGTGGCGGTGACGTTCAGCGGGCGGTCGATGACGTACCGCGAGCTCGATGTGGCCGCGAATCGGTTGGCGCACATGCTCGCCGAGAACGGTGCCGCACCGGGACAGAATGTGGCGCTGCTCCTGCAGCGCTCCGCCGAGGCGATCGTGGCGATCCTGGCGGTACTCAAGACCGGGGCTGCGTATCTGCCTATCGACTCCGCGCATCCGCCGGCCCGGATCGAGTTCATGGTTTCCGACGCTGCGCCGATCGCCGCGATCACCACCTCTGGGCTGGCCGACAGATTAGACGGATGCGACCTGCTGGTCATCGACATCGAAGACCAGCGCGTTTTGAGCTATCCAGAAAGCGGCTTGCCGACGCCGGCCCCCGACGACATCGCGTACATCCTCTATACCTCAGGCACCACCGGTATCCCCAAAGGCGTTGCGATTGCCCACCAGAATGTCTTCAGCCTGTTCGACTCAACGGATATCCGCCTGGAGCTGGGGCCAGAACAGGTGTGGGCGCAATGGTATTCGTTGGCGTTTGACGTCTCGGTATGGGAGATCTTCGGCGCCCTGCTGCACGGCGGGCGGCTGGTGGTGGTGCCCGAGTCGGTGGCCCGCTCACCGGAAGACCTCCACGGCTTACTTGACGTCGAACGGGTCACGGTGTTGAGTCAGACGCCCTCGGCGACGGGGATGCTCTCGCCACATGGTCTGGAATCGGTGGCGGTGGCGGTGGCCGGTGAGGCATGCCCGGTCGAGCTGGTGGAACGGTGGGCGCCCGGACGGGTGATGATCAACGCGTACGGGCCGACCGAGGCCACGGTGTATGCGTCGATCAGCGCGCCGCTGGCGGCGGGGTCGGGCGTCGTGCCGATCGGCTCGCCCGTACCCGGCGCGGCATTGTTCGTGCTGGACGGGTGGCTGCGCCCGGTGCCGCCCGGAGCGATCGGAGAGTTGTATGTGGCCGGCCGCGGCGTCGGGGTCGGCTATGTGCGCCGGCGCGGTTTGACCGCGTCGCGGTTCGTCGCGTGTCCGTTCGGTGGCGCTGGGGCGCAGGGAACAAGGATGTATCGCACCGGAGATCTGGTCCGGTGGGGCGCCGACGGACAGCTGCAGTATCTCGGCCGCGCCGACGAACAGGTCAAACTGCGCGGCTATCGCATCGAGCTGGGTGAGGTCCAGGCGGCGCTGGCCGGCCTGGACGGTGTGCAACAAGCCGTCGTCGTCGCCCGCGAGGACCGCCCCGGCGACAGGCGACTGGTGGGCTACGTGACCGGCACGGCGGACCCGGCGGTGATTCGCCGCGCGCTGGCCGAGCGATTGCCGTCGTACATGGTGCCTGCTGCGGTGGTGGTCGTCGATGCCTTGCCGCTAACGCCGAACGGCAAGCTCGACACCCGCGCCCTGCCGACGCCCGAGTACGTCGATGGCGATCACTACCGCGCCCCCACCAACCCGGTTGAGGAGATCCTGGCCGGCATCTACGCGCGCGTGCTCGGTGTCGAGCGGGTCGGCGTCGACGATTCGTTCTTTGACCTCGGCGGCGACTCGCTGTCGGCGATGCGCCTTGTCGCCGCGATCAACACCGGCCTCGACGCGGGAGTTTCGGTGCACACCCTGTTCAACGCGCCGACCGTGGCGCGGTTGGCGTTGCATGTCAGTGGGGAAGCGGGTCGGCGCAAACCGTTGGTGGCCGGTCAGCGCCCTGCCGTGGTTCCGTTGTCCTTCGCCCAGAGCCGGTTGTGGTTCCTGGACCGGTTCCAGGGTGGGGCTGCGACGTACAACATGCCGAACGCGCTGCGCATCAGCGGCCCGCTGGATGTCGAGGCGTTGGGCGCGGCCTTCGACGACGTCATCGCCCGCCACGAATCACTGCGGACCACATTCCCCGACGCCGACGGTGTCCCGTTCCAGAAGGTCGTACCCGCCGAGGCGGGGATCTGGCGGCTCGCTGGCGCGCCGATGGTTGTCTCTCTGCCCGAACAGGGTGTCCTCCGCGAGTTGATGACGCTGGCGGTACACCGCTTCGAATTGTCGGCCGAGGTCCCGATCCGCGCGCAGGTCTACTCGGTCGGGCCTGAGCTGTATGTGGTGGCAATTGTGGTGCACCACATTGCTTTCGACGGATGGTCGCTGGCCCCCATGGTCAGGGATATCGGTCAGGCATACAACAGCCGGACCGAGGGGCAGGCCCCGGGCTGGGCGCAACTGGCTGTGCAGTACGTGGATTACACGCTGTGGCAGCGTGAACAGTTCGGTGATCTCGACGACGGCGACAGTCCCATCGCCGCGCAGCTGGCCTACTGGCTGGACGCGTTGGCCGGAATGCCGGAACGCCTGCAGCTGCCGACCGATCGGCCTTATCCACCTGTCGCCGATTACCGCGGCTCCGGGGTTGCGGTGAGTTGGCCGGCGGAACTGCAGCAGCGGGTGCGAGACGTCGCCGCTCAGCACAACGCAACCATCTTCATGGTGATCCAAGCCGCCCTCGCCGTGCTGCTCTCCGAGGTCAGCGCGAGCAGCGATGTCGCCGTTGGCTTTCCGATCGCGGGCCGCCGCGATCCCGCGCTCGACGAGCTGATCGGGTTCTTCGTCAACACCTTGGTGCTGCGGGTCGAATTGGCCGGGAATCTCACGTTTGCCGAGTTGCTCGCGCAGGTGCGGCAGCGCAGCATCGCCGCATTCGACCATCAGGACGTGCCGTTCGAGGTGCTTGTCGAGCGGCTCAACCCGACCCGGAGCCTGACCCATCATCCACTGATCCAAGTGATGCTGGCGTGGCAGAACATCCTCGGACAGGACGGTACCGCCGGGGGCCCGGTGACCTTGGGTGATCTGCAGGTCTCGCAAATGCCGATGGATACCCGCACCGCCCGCATGGATCTCGTGTTCCACCTGTCCGAACGCTGGACGGACGCGGGGGAGGCCGACGGGATAGGCGGAATGGTCGAGTTCCGTACCGACGTGTTCGACACCGAAACCATCGCGACCCTGATCGATCGGCTCGAGCGGGTGCTGGTGGCACTGACCACCGACCAGGAGCAGCGGGTGTCGTCGGCGGATCTTCTCGACGCCGACGAGCACGCACTCCTGGATCGGTGGGGCAACCGGGCGGTGTTGACGCGGCCCTCACCCACGGCGGCATCGATTCCTGCGCTGTGGGCCGAGCAGGTCGCCCGAACCCCCAACGCGGTCGCGGTGACCTTTCGCGATCAGTCGCTGACCTATCACGACCTCGAGGAGTCCGCGAACAGGTTGGCGCACTTGCTGGTCGCGCACGGAGCAGGACCGGGACAGTCTGTGGCGCTGCTGTTCACCCGCTCGGCCGAGGCGATCGTGGCGATCCTGGCAGTGCTCAAGACCGGAGCGGCGTATCTGGCGATCGACCCGTCACATCCCGACGCACGCATCCAGTTCATGCTTGCTGACGCCGCGCCGATCGCCGCGGTCACCACCGCCGCTTTGCGGTCGCGGCTGGAGAATTTCGGCCTGCCGGTCGTCGACATCGCCGACCCCGCCCTTCATGCGCAACCCGCCACCACGCTACCGGCGCCGGCAGCCGATGACATCGCCTACATCATCTACACCTCGGGAACGACCGGTCAGCCCAAGGGAGTGGCTATCGCCCACCGGAATGTGGCGCAGCTGCTGGAGTCACTGGGCGCCGATCTGCCGCGTACGGGCGTGTGGACACAGTGTCATTCCCTGGCCTTCGACTTCTCGGTGTGGGAGATCTGGGGTGCGTTGCTCGGTGGTGGCCGGCTGGTGGTGGTGTCCGAGTCGGCCGGCCGGTCACCGGAAGAGTTCCACGCCCTGCTGGTCGCCGAACAGGTCAGCGTGCTGAGCCGGACCCCGTCAGCGTTCTACGCGCTGCAAACCGTCGACGCGCTGAACCCCGAACAGGGCAAGAAGCTGAAGCTCGAGGCTGTCGTATTCGGCGGTGAAGCCCTTGAGCCACAACGCCTTCAGACGTGGCTGCACAACCATCCCGGATCACCGCGCATGATCAACATGTACGGCATCACCGAGACGACAGTGCATGCCTCCTTCCGGGAAGTCCTCGTCGAAGACGTGAAGACCAGTGGCAGCCCCGTCGGGGTTCCGCTGACGCATCTCGCCTTCTTCGTACTCGACGGATCGTTGCGGCCGGTGCCTGAGGGGGTGGTCGGCGAGTTGTACGTCGCCGGTGCCGGGCTGGCATATGGGTACGTCCGCCGGACCGCGTTGAGCGCGACGCGGTTTGTGGCGTGTCCATTCGAGGCGCCCGGGATGCGGATGTATCGCACAGGGGATCTGGTGTCATGGGGCGCCGACGGACAGCTGCAGTATGTCGGGCGCGCCGATCAGCAGGTCAAGATCCGTGGCTACCGCATAGAACTCGGCGAGATCGAAAACGCCCTTGCCGCTTCGCCCGAGGTCAACCAGGCCGTCACCACCGTGCACCGCGGCGCCAGCGGTGCCCAGCTCGTCGGCTATGTCACCCTGGATCACACCACGACCGACGAGAGCGACGCCGAACTCGTCGGCGAGTGGCAGCACATGTACGACGACCTGTACGGCGCCGAAGTTGCGGCGTGGGAGTTCGGCTCCGATTTCCGCGGCTGGAACAGCAGCTACACCGATGAATCGATTCCGCTCGCCGAGATGGCGGAATGGCGTGCTGCCACAGTGGATCGCATCAAGGCGCTGCGGCCGAGGCGGCTACTGGAGATCGGCGTGGGATCGGGTCTGTTGCTGTCGCAGCTCGCCCCGCAGTGCGATCGTTATGTCGCTACCGACATGTCGGCGGTGACCATCGACAACCTGGCTCGTTCGCTGGAGCGGCTGCAGATCCCGTGGCGCGACCGGGTGCAGTTGCTGGCCCAGCCCGCCCATCGCACCCAAGCATTGCCGCAGGGCTACTTCGACACCATCGTGCTCAATTCGGTCGTCCAGTACTTCCCCAACGCGGGCTACCTGGCCGACGTCATCAACAACGCGATGGAACTACTGGCCCCCGGGGGCTCGCTGTTCATCGGCGACATCCGAAACTACAGCCTGCAGGGTGCGTTCCAAACCGGCGTCGCCATGGCCCGCACCATCGCCGCCGACGGTGCCGAGGTCCGCCAGCGCGTTCACCGTGCCATCGTCAGCGAGCCCGAATTGCTGGTGGCTCCAGATTTTTTCACTATCTGGGCCGCCGACCACCCCTCGTCGCTGGGACTCGACATTCAGGTGAAGCGGGGATGGGCCGACAACGAACTGACCCGTTATCGCTATGACGTAATCGTTCACAAAGCCTCCGCGGCCCCAACGTCGCTGCTGTCGCTGGCCGACGCACCCACCTGGACGTGGTGGGAATTCGAAGGCGTGAACGAGCTGCGCACCCGGTTGACGACGCAGCGGCCCGCTGCTGTCCGCGTCACCGGGATTCCCCGTGCCGGCGTGATCGCTGACGTGAACATCGAGGCGGCACTCGCCGCCGGGCTGCCAGTCGCCGATGCCGTCGCCGAAGCCATTGCGATCCACCATGCCGCGACGCCCGAAGAACTGCACCGCCTCGGTGAAACGAGCGGTTACGGGGTCGCCGTCACCTGGGGCGCCCAACCTGGCACCCTCGATGCCGTCTTCGTCATACCGGACGATGTCGGGAGCGCACGTCTGACAGATATCTATGTGGCTTTCAACGAGTTTCACCAACGCGGCACCCACGTAAACAATCCGCAGACCAATACCAAGATCGGTGCGGTGCGTTTACGGTTGAGCGCGCGGCTGCCGGAATACATGGTTCCCGCGCAGATCGTCGTGCTCGAGGAGTTCCCGCTGACGTCCTCGGGCAAGATTGACACGAAGGCACTGCCGGAACCGGTTTTTGCCACCACACCCTTCCAGGCGCCGCAGACCGAGAACGAAAAGATAGTCGCGGGCATCTACGCTCAGGTGCTCGGCGTCGAGCGGGTCGGGGTGGACGACTCGTTCTTCGACCTCGGCGGTGATTCGCTTTCCGCGATGAGGGTGGTTGCCGCCATCAACGCCGCCCTCGATGCTCACGTCGCGGTTCGCACGGTGTTCTATGCGCCGACGGTGAGGAGTCTGAGCCAGCAATTGAACAGGGACGACAACGCTGTGGAAGTCGTTCCTGCAGAGGTGTTCAAAAAAGGTCCGGGTGTTCCGCTGGTCTGCATCCACGACGGATTCGGGTTGAGCTGGACCTATCGGACCCTGGACAGGTACCTCGACTGTCCGATCATCGGTATCAACCAAGTCCAGCGGGAAGGCGAGCCTGAGCCCCGCTCCATTCGAGCCATGGCCGCGACCTATGCCGACAGGATCCAATCCGTCTACCCGGCAGAGACTTACAACATTCTCGGCTGGTCCTTCGGCGGCGTCGCTGCCCACGAACTCGCCGTGGAACTTCGCCGCCGCGGGTGCGATGTTCAGCGGCTGGTGCTGCTCGACCCCGCATTCAGCGTCGGCCTGATCACCGCCGCGGCGAGCAGGGCGCTGGACGAGAGTCAGGTGCTCCAGCACATCCTCAGCACCAACCGGGTGGACTTTTCGGTGCTGTCGGGTCCTCTCACCTACGAACGGGCCGACGAGATCCTTCAGCAACGGGGTGCCATTGACTTCGCGCTACCGCCAAAGGAGCTGCTGGAGTTGATGGTTCGCAGCGTCAACGCCAACCAGAAGCATCTCCGCGGGTACGTCCCCGATGTCTTCGACGGCGATATGGTCATCTTCTCCGCCGTACGAAGTGCAAAGACGAATGATGGGACGCCAACCCTGATGTCCCGGTTGGCGGGGCTACGGACCCATATCGCAAGCGGTTTCACGCTGCGGAAATGGCGCAAACATGTCACCGGCGATGTGACGGCGTACTCGGTGGATTGCACGCACCACGAGATGCTGAACCCCTTATCGCTGAGTCTGTACGGCGAACAGCTCAGGCGTTCAATGGATTAGATGTTGTAGTCCGCCGTCTCGATAGAGTTGGGCGCAGGCCGATCGCCTGACTTTGCCGCTCGTCGTGATGGGTATCGAGCCCGGCGCGACCAGCACAACGTCCTGGACGCTCACGCCGTGCGCATTGGATATCACCGAGGTGACCTGCTCGGAGATGTTGCGGAGATTCTCGGTCACCTCCTCGTCGGACTCGCCGCGCTTCTTGACCTCGACGATCACGACGAGCTTTTCCGTGGACTCGTCCACGACGGCGATGGCCGCGGCCCGGCCCCTCGATATCTCCTGGACTGTGGCCTCGATGTCGTCGGGATAGTGGTTGCGTCCGCGCACGATCAAGAGGTCTTTGATGCGCCCGACGATGAACAGTTCCCCGTCTGAGAGGAAGCCGAGGTCTCCTGTTCTGAGCCAACGATCTTCGGGTGTGCCAGGTGAAGGAGCGTTGAGCGTTGCGCCGAAGGTCTGCTGTGTCTCTGCTGGCCTGAGCCAGTACCCGGCGCTGACGTTTTCGCCGTGCACCCAGATCTCACCGATCGTCTCCGCGGGTGATTCGGTCGCGCTGTCGGGATCGACGATCCGAATCATCGGTGACCGCGGCTTGCCATAACTCGCCAATGGTGTGCCGGTATCGCTGCGAAACGCGTGGCCTGCCGAGAGTTTCTCGGGTTCGAAATAGACGAAATCCGGCGGTGCACCCGGCGCGTTGGTGGCGACGAACACCGTCGCCTCTGCCAGTCCATACGAGGGGCGTATCGCCGACTCGGGAAAGTTGAAGGGTGCGAACCGCTGATTGAAGCGCTTGATCGTGGTTGGGTTCACCCGTTCGGCCCCACAGTTGATGAACGATACGTCTCCCAGGTCGAGCCCGGCCATGTCCTCGTCTGACGTGCGTGCGGCCGCGAGTGTGAAAGCGAAGTTCGGGGCCGCGGACAGCACCTGCGGATTGCGTGCCAGCATCTGCATCCACCGGGCGGGTCGCTGCAGGAACGCGACCGGACTGGTGATCTCCGAATGCCAGCCACCGAAGATGCCGGTGCACACCCCACACATCAATCCCATGTCGTGGTAGAAGGGCAACCACGACACCGTCGATTTGGGCATCGGGTTATCGGCGACATAGTTCGCGACCATCTGCTCCCAGTTGGCCGACAGATTGCGGTATGAGATCACCACGCCGGCGGGTGTGCGCGTCGAACCGGAGGTGTACTGGAGATACGCAATGTCCGGATGGTCGTGCCGCCGGGCGGTGGAGCGTCGGCGAGTGTCCAGGTCCAACGAATCGATTTCGAGAATCGAAGGGGCGGCTTCGCCTCCCGCGGACTGCGCATAGGGAACAACGCTGTCGACGACAGCGGACGTCGTGAGAAGGGCCGATGGCGATGCGTCGCGGAGCACCGCCGTGACCCGCTCATCGTGGATACCGACCGCCGGCACCGACAGTGGAACCGCGATGCGTCCCGCTTCCAGCGCCCCGAGGAACGCCACGACGTATTCGAGCCCTTGCGGCGCCAATATGACAACGCGGTCACCCGTCGACCCGCAGGCATCGAGTTCGGTTGCCAGGTTCGTCACGCGCCGGTACAACTGTGCCCACGTCAGGCTCTCGGCGACGCCTTCCCAATCCGTGTCGTAATCGAGGAAGGTGAACGCCGTGTCATTGGGCTGCAGACTCGCGCGCTCGCGCAGGACGACGTGGATGAAAGACCCCACCATAGGCACCCCCTGTCGTAGCCAACGGCACCGTGTGTCGAGCCTAGGACAACCGGCTCTCGCGTTGCCGACTTTGCGCGCCTGGCTGCAAACCCGACCCCTCATTGCACGGCCCTGGCAGGTGACCGGCTCGAGCAACCGCATTCTGTCGTTGACGCCGACGTAACAATCCCGGAACGCGACCTTCCTACTGTTGGCCGGTCACCGTCCGCAAAGGTTGCGGGCGATAGCAGCGATAGGAATTCCATTGAGCGGAAATGCAGTGCGTCTGCAGGCGATCAACAACGTCGAGGCGTACGTGCCTCCAGCCATCAGCTTCGATCCCACCGAGGCGCCCGGCGAGGTCTTCGGCTCCAACGTCTTTACCTTGGCCGAGATGCGGCTTCGGCTGCCGAAGTCGGTGTACAAGTCCGTGGTCGCCACTATCGAGAAGGGCGCGAAGCTGGATCCCGCCGTTGCCGACTCGGTCGCCTCGGCGATGAAGGACTGGGCACTGTCGAAGGGCGCCACCCACTACGCGCACGTCTTCTATCCGATGACCGGGCTGACCGCCGAGAAGCACGACAGTTTTCTCGAGCCGGTTTCCGACGGCGAGACCCTCGCAGAGTTCGCGGGGAAGACGCTGATTCAGGGTGAGCCGGACGCGTCCAGCTTCCCGTCGGGCGGCCTTCGCAGCACCTTCGAGGCCCGCGGCTACACCGGCTGGGACGTCACCAGCCCGGCCTACATCCTGGAAAACCCGAACGGCAACACCTTGTGTATCCCCACGGTGTTCGTGTCGATGACCGGTGAGGCGCTGGACTACAAGACTCCGCTGCTGCGCAGCCAGCAGGCGATGGGCGCCCACGCCGAGCGGATTCTGAAGCTGTTCGGCCACGACAACCTGGCGAAGATCGTCGCGTTCTGTGGGCCGGAGCAGGAGTACTTCCTGGTCGACCGGCACTTCTTCCTGGCGCGTCCCGACCTGGTGAACGCGGGTCGCACCCTGTTCGGCGCGAAGCCGCCGAAGGGTCAGGAGTTCGACGACCACTACTTCGGTGCGGTGCCTGAGCGGGTGTTGGGCTTCATGATGGACACCGAGCGCGAGCTGTTCAAGCTCGGCATCCCGGCCAAGACGCGCCACAACGAGGTTGCCCCAGGTCAATTCGAGATCGCGCCGATGTTCGAGCGCGGCAACATCGCCTCCGACCACCAGCAGCTATTGATGACCGTCTTCAAGACGACCGCCAAGAAGCACGGTATGGAATGCCTGTTCCACGAGAAGCCGTTCGCCGGCGTCAACGGTTCGGGCAAGCACGTGAACTTCTCCCTGGGCAACGCCGACTTGGGCTCGCTTCTGGTGCCCGGCGATACGCCACACGAGAACGCGCAGTTCCTGGTGTTCTGCGCGGCGGTGATCCGCGCCGTTCACAAATATGCAGGCCTGCTTCGGGTTTCGGTGGCATCGGCCACCAACGACCACCGCCTGGGCGCCAACGAGGCACCGCCAGCAATCATCTCGATCTTCCTGGGCGATCAGCTGGCCGATGTGTTCGAGCAAATCGCCAAGGGTGCGGCGACGTCGTCAAAGGGCAAGGGCAGCATGATCATCGGTTGCGATACGCTGCCGGACCTGCCAACCGATCCGGGCGACCGCAACCGCACCAGCCCGTTCGCGTTCACCGGCAACCGATTCGAGTTCCGCGCGCCGGGTTCGGGTCAGACGGTGGCGGTACCGATGCTGATTCTCAACACGATCATGGCCGACTCACTCGACTACATGGCGACCGTCCTGGAGAAGGCCGTCGAGGATGGCGAGGACTTCGACGTAGCCGTCCAGAAGCTGCTCACCGACATCATCACCGAGCACGGCGCGGTCGTGTTCAACGGTGACGGCTACTCGGGGAACTGGCAGATCGAGGCCGCCGATCGTGGGCTGCCGAATCTGAAGACGACGCTGGATGCACTGCCTGAGCTGATCAAGCCCGAGTCCATCGAGCTGTTCGAGAAGTACTCGGTCTTCAGTGAGCGCGAACTGCACAGCCGGTACGAGGTCCGCCTCGAGATGTATGCGCTGACGATCGGTGTCGAGGCCAAACTCGCGCTGGAGCTGGGCTCAACGGTGATCCTGCCCGCTGCTGTCCGCTACCAGACCGAACTGGCGCAGAACGTCGTTGCGCTCAAGGCGGCAGGTCTCGAGCCGAACACGACAATGCTGGAGGCCGTCAGCACTCCGATCTCGGAGCTGACGGCGGCGCTGGCGGCGTTGAAGGCAGGGCTCGCCGAGCACGGCGGTGACTCGGCGGCAGAAGAAGCCGCTCATGCGCAGAGCCTGTTGCCGAAGATGGATGCGGTTCGCGCCGCCGCGGACACGTTGGAAGGCGTTGTGGCCGATGACCTCTGGCCGCTGCCGACCTACCAGGAGATGCTGTACATCCTCTGAGACACGGAGCCGCTCCGGCGGCGACCAAAGACTTCGCCGAGTGTGGGGGTCCAGTCCGAGCCACTCGGACACTGGTAACCGCGCCCCCGCACTCGGCGATTCAAGTCAGGTGGTGTGGCCGTCGGCGACCGTCAGTGCGGCGTCGAGCATGCGCAGCCCGTCGGCCACCTCGGCGTCGCTGACATTGCATGGCGGCACCGCATGGATGCGGTTGAAGTTCGCGAACGGAAGCAGGCCATTGGCCTTGCACGCCGCGAGCGTTTCGCCCATCGCCGGGCTCGTTCCGCCGTACGGCGCAAGTGGTTCTCGGGTCTGCTGGTTGGTCACGAGCTCGACTGCCCAGAACACGCCAAGGCCGCGCACCTCGCCGACGGACGGGTGTTTCGCCGCCAACTCACGTAGACCAGGCCCGAGCACGTCGCTGCCGATGCGCGCAGCGTTGCCGACCATGCCCTCGTCCTCCATCGCGTTGATGGTGGCGACCGCACAACCCGTTGCCAATGGATGACCCGAATATGTGAGGCCACCCGGGTACGGCCGATCGGCGAACGTCTTGGCGATCGACTCATTCATCGCGACACCGCCCAGCGGCACATAGCCGGAGGTGACTCCCTTGGCGAACGTGATCAGATCGGGCACGACATCGAAATGCTGGATGGCGAACCATTTTCCAGTGCGCCCGAAGCCCGCCATCACCTCGTCTGCGATGAAGACAATGCCGTAGCGGTCGCAGATCTCGCGGACTCCCTTCATATAGCCGGGTGGCGGCACCATGATGCCCGCGGTGCCGGGCACCGACTCGAGGATCAGCGCCGCGAACGACAGCGGGTTCTCCATCTGAATCAGCCGCTCGAGGTGTTCGAGTGCGCGCTGCGTCTCCTGCTCTTCGGTCTCCGCGTGGAACGAGGAGCGATACAGGAAAGGCCCGTTGAAGTGCACGACACCGCTGTTGCCGTAGTCGTTGGGCCAGCGGCGCGGGTCGCCGGTCAGATTTACCGCGGTATCGGTACCACCGTGGTAGGACCGGTAGCGCGCCAGCACCTTGTATCGGCCGGTGTGTAACCGGGCCATCCGAACGGCGTGTTCGACGGCGTCGGCGCCACCGTTGGTGAAGAACACACGGTTGAGATCACCGGGCGTCCGTTCAGCGATCAGCCTTGCGGCCTCCGAGCGGGCGGGGTTGACGTGAGCTGGCGCGACGGTACACAGTTTGGCAGCCTGTTCGGCAATGGCGGCAACGACTTTCGGGTGCTGATGGCCGATGTTGGTGTTGACCATTTGGGACGAGAAGTCCAGCAGTTTGTTGCCGTCACCGTCCCACACGTACGAGCCCTGTGCGGCGAGCACGGTCATCGGCTTCAGCGATGCCTGCGCCGACCACGAGTGGAAGACGTGGGCGCGGTCGAGTTCGTGTGCGCGCACGCCCTCGGCCATCGCCACCGTGAGATCCTGCCCGTTGGGTAGCTGTTCCGGAGCGCTAGAACCTGCCATGGCTGTGCCTATCTATGCCTGTCCGTGCTTGCCGATGATGCGGGAAGCCTAGCCCGACGCCTGAATGTCCCGGGCGAGGACGGTCAGGGTCGACTTAGCCGCAAGATCGAGGGCGTCACGAACGGGTAGTGCGCGGAATGTCTCGGACAGGATCTCAACACCCCAGGGACCGTCGAAGTCGAGGTCACGCAGGACAGCGACCAGGCCGTCGAGATCGAAAGTTCCCTCACCGCAGAGCAGCCGATGGTCCACGGTGTCCTTGAACAACGAGCCAACGACCGCGGGTGCGGCGTCGTCTAGTTCGACGCCGAAGACCATGCCGGGCGTGAGCGCGGCCCGCAACTCATCCAGTGACGTGCCCGCCCTGAATACGTGCCACGCGTCGATCAACAGCCCTACCGCCGGATGACCGCAGGACGCCACGAGTTCGGCGCCCATCGGGACAGTCGAGATGATGGAGAATGGCATGGTCTCCAGCGCGAGCCGGGTGCCGTGTTCGACCGCCTGCACCGCGAGTTCGTGGAGTGGTTCGACGAGGGCATCGGGGGACTGCGTCGGCCGCCCCAGTTCGGAGCCGATCTTGATGAATGCGGGTGCGACAACGTCTGCAGCTTCGAAGAGAAGATCGCGGACACCGTAGGAATGTCGCGCCTCGCCTCGGGGAATCCACCACCGCTCGATCAGCTCGATCTCGGTATGGGTGAGGCCGTGGTCGGCGATCAGATCGCGCAAACCTTTGAAGCCGATCGATGCCCGAATCGCGGCCAAGTCTTCAGCGATGAGTCCAAGTCCTGAGTAGCCCGCATCCGCCACCGCGGCAACGCGATCCGAGATGGGAATGGGACTGGTTGCGAGCGTTCGCATCGGCGAAGTGTCCCCGGCGCTGGTCCATGCCGTTGCGACAAGTTCGGGCACGTAGTCCTCCTCAATCGTTGCTCGCGGCTCCTTTGGCGCGCGAGACTGCTGTCAGATCGTCAGATCTGCGAAATATGCGATCTGACAGCAGGCTCGATGCGTCGCTCAGGCGTTCTGCGGGAAGCCCAGTTCAATACCGCCGTGACTCGGGTCGAGCCAGCGACTGGTGATGGCCTTCTGCCGGGTGAAGAACTGCACACCGTCCATGCCATGGGCATGACTGTCGCCGAACAGCGAGGCCTTCCAACCGCCGAAGCTGTAGTACGCCATCGGAACCGGGATCGGCACGTTGATGCCCACCATGCCGACCTGAACCTCGTTCTGGAAGCGCCGCGCGGCACCGCCGTCGTTGGTGAAGATCGCGGTGCCATTCCCATAGGGATTGGAGTTCACCAGTTCCATCGCTTCGTCGTAGCTCTCGACGCGGAGGACCGACAGCACCGGACCGAAGATCTCATCGGTGTAGATGCTCATCTCGGGGGTCACTTGATCGATCAGCGTGGGGCCCAACCAGAAGCCGTCCTGCCCGCCATCGGCCGTCACGTTGCGGCCGTCGACCACGATCTTGGCGCCGTCCGCCTCGCCCGCGTCGATGTAGGAAGCCACCTTGTCCCGGTGGGCCTTGGTGACCAACGGGCCCATATCGGAACCCTTGGTGCCGTCGCCGATCTTCAACGGCGTGGTGCGCTCGGCGATCTTGGCGACCAGGTCGTCGGCGATCGGGCCGACGGCCACACACGCGGAGATCGCCATGCAGCGCTCGCCGGCGGAACCGAAGCCGGCGTTGACCATCGCGTCGGCGGCGAGGTCCAGGTCGGCGTCCGGGAGAATCACCGCGTGGTTCTTCGCCCCGCCCAGGGCCTGGACGCGCTTGTCGTGAGCGGTTCCGGTGGCGTAGACGTACTTCGCGATCGGGGTCGAGCCCACGAACGACACCGACTTGACCTTGTGATTGGTCAGTAGCTCGTCGACAGCGGTCTTGTCGCCCTGCAACACGTTGAAGACTCCCGGCGGCAGGCCGGCTTCGGCCCACAGGTCGGCTATCCACAGTGACGCGCTCGGGTCCTTCTCCGACGGCTTGAGCACGACGGTGTTGCCGGTCGCGATGGCGATGGGGAAGAACCACATGGGCACCATGGCGGGGAAGTTGAACGGGCTGATCACGCCGACGACGCCGAGGGGCTGGCGGATCGAGTAGACGTCGACCTTGGTCGAGGCGTTCTCGGTGAAGCCACCCTTGAGCAGATGCGGGATGCCGCAGGCGAACTCGACGACCTCCTGGCCGCGGCTCACCTCACCGAGCGCGTCGGAGACGACCTTGCCGTGCTCGCTGGTGATGATCTCGGCAAGCTCACCTTTGCGCTCGTTGAGCAGTTCCCTGAATCGGAACAGCACTTGAGTCCTTTTAGCGAGCGAGGTGTCGCGCCACGCGGGGAATGCGGCGGCGGCGGCGTCGATCACCGCGCGAGCGTCCTCCACGCTGGCCAGTGCCACCTGCCCCGTCACGTCGCCGGTCGCCGGGTTGGTCACCGGCGCGGTCGCGCTGCTGGCGCCGGCGAAGACTTTGTTGTCGATCCAGTGCTGAATTGTCTTGCTCTGTGTCATTTTGAGGTCAACCTTCCTTAAACTTCGCGATGTATTCGGTCATGGTCTTCAGTTGGTAGCGCGAGACGTCGTGTGCGGTCTCGTCCTCGGCGAACACCGACGACACCATCACGGTTTCGGGCCGGTCGTAGAACCCGATTTCGGCCAGGCCGCCGAAGAACTCGTCCCAGTCGACGTCGCCGTCGCCGATCTTCAGGTGCTGGTGGACCCGCACCGGATTACCTGGCGGATTGGTGATGTAGCGCAGGCCGTGGCTGCGGTGGTGGTCCATCGTGTCGGCGACGTGGACCAACCGCAACTTCTCGCCTGCGGCACGCATGATCTCGGTGATCGAGCCGCCCGTCGTGCCCCGCAGGTGAAACGCGTGGCAGGCAACAAAAACAAAGCCGATGTTGGGCGAGTTCACTCCGCGGATGATGCGTAGCGCCTCCATTCCGTCCTCGACGAAATCGTCTGGGTGCGGGTCGATCCGGACGTCGATGCCCTCCCGCTCGAAGATCGGCATGAGTTCCTCCATCGACCGGAAGAACGCCCGCTCGGACTCCTCGGGCTTCTCGGGCCGTCCGGAGAACTCGGTGTTGATCACATTGACGCCGAGGTCGACCGTGATCTGAATGACCCGCTTCCAGTTGCGCACCGCGGCCTCTCGGGCGTCCTCGTCGGGGCCCGACCACCTCAGCACCGGCAGCACCGACGCGATGCCGACGCCCGCATCCGAACATGCCTTGCGGAACTTCGCCACGAGGTTGTCGTCGGTGCGCGGATGGTTGAAAAACGGGATGAAATCTCGGTGGGGTGTCAGCTGCAGGTGCTCATAGCCCAACTCCGCCACCAGCTTCGGGAAGTCGAGTAGGTCGAAGTCGTGGTGAAACGGTGTCGGGTCGAGTGCGATCTTCATGTCAGGCTCGCCGAAATCGATGCGCGGTCGACCATCGTGACCTCGACGGGCAGTCCGCTGTGGAGCGACTCGACGCCGGCCTCGCACACCGCGGCGGCGGCGTAGCCGTCCCAGGCGTCCGGACCATCGACGTTGACGCCCGATCGCACCGCGTCGACCCAGCGCTGGAACTCGGTGTCGTAGGCCTGCCCGAAGCGCTCCCGGAACCCGGGCGTGATCCGGCCGCCCCAGTGACCCGGTGCCGTCTTGCTCACCAGACCGACGTCCAGACCGATCATCGCGCTGCCCTTCTCGGCCACCACCTCGGTGCGGACCTCGTAGGCGACCCCGGTGGTGACGAACAGTTCCACGTCGACGTGCTTGCCGGACGCGGTACGCATGATCGCGATCTGCGGGTCGGCGAGACCCTGCGGTGCACCGGGATTGGCTGCTGGCTTGACGATCTGGATCGAGGCGATCTCCTCGTCGAACAGGAATCGGGTCACATCCACCTCGTGCACCAGCGAGTCGCGCACGATCATCGCGCTGTCGAAGGACGGCGGTACGGCCGGATTGCGGTGTGCGCAGTGCAGCACCAGCGGGCGTCCGAGTTCACCGCCGTCGAGCAGTGCCTTCAACCGCGCGTACTCGTGGTCGAACCTGCGCATGAAGCCCACCTGGATCAACCGCTTGCCGAGTTCTGCCTCACGTCTCACGACCGCAAGGGACGTCTCGATGTCGGTGGTCAACGGCTTCTCGCAGAGCACGGGCTTGCCGTGTTCGAGGCAGGCGAGCAGTTGCTTCTCATGGGTCGGTCCCGGGGTGGCGAGCACCACCGCGTCGACGTCCGGATCGGCTATGGCGTCGAGTGGGTCGACGACGGCGCGGCAGCCGGCGATGGTCGCCGCGATCCGTTCGGCCTTGTCGGTGACGTAGTCGTTGACGACGACGACCCGCGCGCCGGAGATTCTGGTGCTCAGCCGGGCAACGTGATCGGCACCCATCACGCCGACACCCAGAACGGCAACACGTAAGTCGGACACAACTTCTCCTAGTTGAAGCGGACAGACGGCACGCCACAGGACCCCAGATAGGACCGGGTGCGCTGGGCGATCGGCAGCGGTGCGTCGACCTCGCAGGGATACATGTCCTGCTCGACGATCGCGAACACGTCGATGCCGAGCTTGTCGATTTCTTCGAGCAGCGGCGGCATCTCCGGGATGCCCAGCGGCGGTTCGATCATCGCGCCGAGCTTGACCGCCTCACCGAACGGCAGGTCCTCGGCTTCCACCTTCGCCCGAACCTCGGGATCGACCTGCTTGAGATGCAGATACCCGATACGCTCCGGCGCGCGGCGGATGATCGCGATGTTGTCGCCCCCGCAGTAGCTGATGTGCCCGGTGTCCAGACAGAGGTTGACGAACTCGCCATCCGTGCCGTCGAGGAAGCGGTAGACGTTTTCCTCGGTGTCGACATGGCTGTCGGCATGTGGATGGTATTGCGCACGGACGCCATACTTCTCGAACACGGCCTTGCCGAGTTCATTCATGCCCTCGGTCTTCTTGCGCCACTGGTCGGGCGTGAGGTTGCGGTCCTCGAGCACCGCGCCGGTGGACGGGTCGCGCCACATCTCGGGGATGACGACCACGTGCTTGCCGCCGACGGCCGCGGTCAGTCTCGCCACGTCCTCGATCTGCGTCCATACTGAGTTCCATGCCTCATCTCCACGAGACGAGGACTGGTGCAGGTGCTCGAAGACCGTTCCCGCGGACAGCTTGAGATTGCGTGAGGCCAGTTCGTCGGACAGCTTCTGCGGATCCGTCGGCAGATAGCCGAACGGTCCGAGTTCGATCCACTCGTAACCCGACGCGGCGACCTCGTCGAGAAAGCGCGTGTACGGCGTCTGGCCGGGATCATCGGGGAACCACACGCCCCATGAGTCGGGTGCCGATCCAACAAGAATGGTGCTCAACGAATCTCGTCCTATCAATCAGTCGGGTTGATCAGGGGGCGTTGGATCTTCTTCCATTCGGCGTACGTCTTGTACGCCTCCTGGGTGGAAGTCAGGGTGGAGACCTCGGACACCGGCACGTCCCACCAGGACTCGCTGTCCGGCGCCGGAGTCAGCGGATCGGTCTCGACATGGATCACCGTGGTGCGATCGCTGGCCTTGGCCACCTTGACGGCATCGGCGAACTCCGCGGCGGTGCCGACCTTGATGACGTCGGCGCCGAGGCTGGCCGCGTTGGCGGCGAGATCCACCGGCAACTTGGCGCCATCGAGGCGGCCGTCGTCGCTGCGGTAGCGGTATGCGGTGCCGAACCGCTGCGAGCCAAGGGCTTCCGACAACGATCCGATCGACGCGAACCCGTGGTTCTGTACCAGCACCACAATGACCTTGACGCCTTCCTGGACGGCTGTCACCAGTTCGGTGGCCATCATCAGGTAGGAGCCATCGCCCACCATGACGAACACGTCACGCGTGTCGTCGGCCATCCTGACCCCGAGTCCGCCGGCCACCTCGTAACCCATGCAAGAGTAGCCGTACTCGACGTGATAGCCCTTGGGATCCCTTGTCCGCCAAAGCTTATGTAAGTCTCCCGGCATCGAGCCTGCGGCGCAGACCACGACGTCGCGCGGATCGCTGAGGGTGTTAGCGAGGCCGATCACCTGGTTCTGGTTCAACGCTGCGCCATCCTCGACCGCGTATACGCCCGAGACGATGTCGTCCCATTCCTTTGCCAGAGCCGCAGTCCGGGCGAGGTATTCGTCGTCGACCGAGTATCCATCGACTGCCGTGCCCAGCGCCTCGATCGCCTCGAAGGCATCGGCCACCACCGAGAGGGCGCCCTGTTTGACCGAGTCCAGCGACGCCACATTGATGTTGACGAACCTGACATCGGGGTTGTTGAAGGCGGTCCTCGATGCTGAGGTGAAATCGCTGTAGCGAGTTCCGATCCCGATCACCACGTCAGCCTCGGAGGCCAGCGCGTTGGCTGCGGTGGTGCCGGTCGATCCGATAGCGCCCATGCACTGTGGATGGTCGTAGGGGAGTGCGCCCTTGCCTGCCTGGCTCATCCCGACCGGGATACCGGTCTGCGCGCAGAATGTGGCAAGCGCGTCGGTCGCACCGGAGTACACGACGCCACCGCCGGCGACGATCATCGGCTTGCGTGCGCTGCGGAGGATTTCGGCGGCGCGTGCGATGACGGAGGGCTCAGGTAGCGGTCGTGCGACATGCCAGGTGCGTTCGGCGAACAGCGATTCTGGCCAGTCGAATGCCTCGGCCTGCACGTCCTGGGGGATGGACACCGTCGCAGCACCGGTCTCGACGGGATCGGTGAGCACCCGCATCGCGCCGATAAGCGCGGCGGGCAGCTGTTCGGGCCGCCACACCCGGTCGAAGTACCGGGACAGCGGCTTGAAGGCGTCGTTGACCGTGACGTCGCCAGAGGACGGCAGCTCCAACTCTTGCAGCACTGGCGCGCTGACGCGGGTGGCAAAGGTGTCGGCGGGCAGTAGAAGAACGGGCAGCCGGTTGATCGTTGCGAGCGCCGCGCCCGTGAGCATGTTCGTCGAGCCGGGGCCGACGCTGGCGGTGACTGCCCAGGTTTGCAGCCGATCCTTCTGGCGGGCGTATGCGACGGCCGTGTGGACCATGGCCTGCTCGTTACGGCCCAGCACGTACTTGAGGCCCGGTTCGGCGCCGGCTGCGGCGGCTTCGACCTCGTCCTGCAGCAGCGCCTGGCCGAGGCCTGCGACGTTGCCATGTCCGAAGATGCCCAGGGCGCCTGCGAAGAACTTGGTGCGCTCGCCGTCGCGTTCGACATATTGGTTGGCCAGGAAGCGAATCGTCGCCTGCGCCACCGTGAGTCGGACGGACGTCTCGGTGTCTGGCATCTTCTCGGCCCGCTTCGGTGCGGTGGAAACCATGGTCAGGCTCCTGTCTGGTCGCCGGCTTTTTGATGCAGTGGGAGGCGGGGGTCGACGGCCTGGTCGTCCCACGTGCCGCGCAGCCAGGCGTGTTCGGGGTCATCGACGATCTTCCATGCGCGTTCGGCGCCTGGTCCGGCCATGACGTTGAGGTAGTACATGTGATAGCCGGGCGCTGCGACCGATGGTCCGTGATATCCGTGTGGCACCAGCACGACGTCTCCGGTACGCACCTCTTCGAGCACCTCGATCGGACGGTCCGGCGTCCCGTACACGCGGTGGTATCCAAATCCGCGTGCTGCTGTGCCTTCCAGTGAAGGACCTGGCGAAAACTCGAAGTAATAGATCTCCTCGAGTTCCGTTTGGGTGGCGGTGTTCTCGTCGTGTTTGTGCGCGGGATAGCTCGACCAGTTGCCGCCGGGCGTGATGACCTCGCAGGCGATCAGTGAGTCGGCTTCGAAAACCCCTGCGGTGCCGAAGTTGTGCACCTGACGGCTGCAGTTGCCGGTGCCGCGCAGTTCGACGGAGACGTCTGCGGCGGCGACGCGGCGGTTCGGGAACGGGTTCTTGGCGCGGGCGCCGCAGATCGCGAACCGGCCCACGCCCGCGATGACGTACGTCTGGTCGATGCCGAGGTACACCATGTCGGAGGGGCCGTCGAACACCGACGCCCGCGGCGCCAGGTCGAACCTCTCGCCGTCGCATTCGACGGTGCCACCGCCGGCCAGCGGCAGAATCATCACCTCGGTGCCGCCCGTGGTCAGTTCGGACCGTTGACCATCGTCGAGTTCGATTACCTGCAAGGACGATTCGGTCCATCCGGCGGATGCCGGCGTGATGTCAACCGTGTACGGCGGCGTTGCGCTGCGTGCGGGGATGTAGAGCTTGCTGTGCACTGTCACCTCACCATCGATACTGCGGTGGCGACGGCGGAGGAGACGTCGCCATCGGGGGGATAGAGCAGCGTGCGTCCGACGATGAGCCCACGTACCGATGGCAGACCAAGCGCCTTCTCCCAACTGGCGAAGGCCTCGTCGGGATCGGTGGGGTCGCCGCCGAGCAGCAGCGTTGGCAACGTGGTGGAGTCCATTACTCTATCCATTTCTCCGACCACCGGCAGCTTCATCCAGGTGTACGCCGAGGTCGAGCCGATGCCCTGGGCGATGTGAATCGACTTGATCACCGCATCGGGGGACAGGTCATTGCGGATCTTCCCGTCGACGCGGCAGGACATGAACGGCTCGAGCATCGCGATGAGACCCAGGGCGGCCAGTTCGTCCACCGCCTGTGCGCACGCGGCCATGGTCGCGACGGTTCCCGCATCGTCGAGATCGATGCGGCACAACATCTTCCCGCCGTTCATCCTCGCCGTGGCGGTGGATGCTGCGGTGGCGGCCGTCATCCTGTCGTCGAGTTCGAAAGACGCGCCGGCCAGTCCGCCGCGATTGAACGACGAGAACACCACCTTGTCGTCGAGCGCACCGAGTAGCACCAGGTCGTCGAGAATGTCCGGGGTGGCCAGGACGCCGTCGACGCCGGGGTCGGCAAGGGCCGCACGTAACCGGTCGAGCAGGTCGATCCGGCTGTTCATCGCGGTGGGGCGAGTGCCGACGGAGAGGGCGCCGCGGGCGGGGTGGTCGGCCGCGACGATCATCAGGCGACCGTTGCCCCTGATGGTCGGCCGGGTGAGGCGGTCCTGCCAGGCGCGAGCGATCGCGCCGGGTTCGCTGGCGCGCAGCTCGGTGATCCCCGCGTAGTCGGTGCAGAGCGGCTCAGATGTTGACCTAGACATTGACAGCTCCCAGAGCGGTCCGCTCGGCGAGCTCGGCTACCTCGGCGGCGGTCGGCATCGCGGTCGAGCACTCCAGCCGGGAGGCGACGATGGCGCCCGCGGCGTTGGCGTAGCGCAGAGTCTTCTCTAGCGACCAGCCGTGCAGGAGGCCGTGGCACAGGCTGCCGCCGAACGCATCTCCGGCGCCGAGCCCGTTGACGACGTCGACCTCGTTGGGCGCAACCGTCACCGAGCTGTGCTTGGTCTTGCCGAGGACGCCGCGGGGCCCCTGCTTCACGATCGCCAGCTCGACTCCGAGGTCCAAGAGTGCTTCGGCCGCCTTGTGCGGGTTGGATTCTCCGACGGCGATCTCACACTCCTCGCGATTGCCCACCGCGATAGTGACGTGGGCCAGCGCACGCTGCACCTGCTCGGTGGCCGCAGCGGGCGAATCCCAGAACATCGGGCGGTAGTCGAGGTCCAGGACCGTCAACGGTGCTCGGTTGCGATGCTGATCCTCTTCGCGCGAGCGCTCATCACGAGCCGACCACGCGGCGAAATGTGCGCTGCGGCTTGGCTCTTCGGAGAGTCCGGTGACCGTCGACCAGTAAAGCCGGGCCGCGCGCACGGCGTCGCCGTCGATATCGGCAGCGCCGATCTGCAGATCGGGTGCCTTGGGACGACGGTAGAAGTACAGCGGAAAATCATCGGGCGGAAAGATCTCACAGAAGGTGACAGGCGTCGGGTACTCGTCGTTGGTCACCACATATCGGTTGTCGACACCCAGTCGTGCCAGTTCGTTACTGACGTACCTTCCGAACGGGTCGGCGCCCACGCCGGAGATCAGGGCCGAGCGATTACCGAGTCGCGCTGCGGCAACCGCGACGTTGGCGGCGCTGCCGCCGAGGAACTTGCCGAAGGTCTCGACGTCTTCCAGGCCCACGCCGATCTGCAGCGGGTAGACATCGACGCCGCATCGCCCGATGGCGAGTACGTCATGTGGCTGTGTAGTCGTCAAAAGTCGGCTCTCCACGAATAGGGGACGGCTGGATACGACTGTGCCCGTCCTCACTCCACCATGTCAATAGTTTGTCCTGACATTCTATCTTTCGATCATAGGGTGCTAGGATTCAGCTACTGTTTGTCTGGTCCATCACGAGATCGGAGACCACGTGCCCTTGACGGTGGAGCTCGACAGGTCAAGCCCTGTTCCCCTCTACTATCAGCTCGCCCAGGCGATAGAAGCGGCAATACGCGATGGCGAACTCTCACCCGGTGACCGCTTCGAGAACGAGTTGGCTTTGGCGAAGCGATTGACGTTGTCGCGGCCGACCACGAGGCGTGCGATACAGGAGCTCGTCGACAAAGGTCTGCTGGTTCGCAAGCGTGGGGTGGGGACTCAGGTCGTCCAGAACCCGGTGCACAGGCGCGTCGAGCTGACAAGCCTTTTCGACGACCTCGCCCGCGCCGGCCAGGAGCCGACCACTCAGCTGTTGGACTACACGGTCGGGCGTCCCGACGAGGAGGTCGCGCGTGAGCTCAGCATTCCCGGGGACCGCGAGGTGGTCACCATTCATCGACTGCGGTGCGCCAACGGCGAACCACTGGCGGTGATGATCAACCATCTGCCGGTCGAGATCGCACCCGATGCCGGGGAGTTGGAGAAGGTCGGCCTGTACCAGGCGATGCGATCGCGCGGTGTGCACATTCGGCTGGCGCGCCAGCGAATCGGTGCGCGCGGCGCGACGCGGTCTGAGGCGCGCCTGCTCGACGAGAAGGCCGGCGCTCCGCTGCTTACGATGGCCCGCACCGCCTTCGACGATTCAGGCACTGCGGTCGAGTTCGGCAACCACTGCTACCGCGCCGCGCGCTACTACTTCGACACGACCCTGGTCGACCGCTAACTCCTCCGACGAGCAGACGCCGCTAAGAGAACGCGGCGCGGAAGGCTTCCAGCGCGGCAACGCTGTCACCGGATGCCCACGCCTCCATGCCGACGGTGCCGGCGAAACCGATGTCGCGCAGCGCCTTCGCGATAGCGGGGTAGTTGATCTCACCTGTTCCCGGCTCACATCGACCCGGAACGTCGGCGACCTGGATTTCACCGATCGCGTCGCCGCAACGGCGGATCAGCTCGATGAGATTCCCCTCGCCGATCTGAGCGTGGTACAGGTCGAGCATCATCTTCACGTTGGGATGCGCCACGCCCTCGATCAGCGCCAGGGTGTCCTTCGCGCGGGCCAGCGGGACGCCGGGATGGTCGACGATCGTGTTGAGGTTCTCCACGCAGAATTGCACGCCGGCATCGGCGCCGAGGTCGCCGATGCGCTCCAGGGTGCGCTGCGCGGTCAGCCACATCTCGCCCGTCACCCGATGCCGCGGCCGTGCCGCTCTACCGTCGACAAGCTCGGCGGTGTGCAGATTGAGCCTCGAAACACCCAGTGTTGCAGCGGCTTTGACGGACAGATCCGCCGTGCGGACCACCTCGTCACACGAGACCGGATCGATCAGGTCACCGTGCAGATATCCCGTCATCGAGGTGAACCTCGCCCCGGTGGCGGCGAGTGCTTCCAGGTCCTTGTCGTGCCAACTCCAGATCTCGACGGCGAAGCCCATGTCATCGATCCGGCGCACGCGCTCGATGATCGGTAACTCGGTGAAGACCATCTCCGAACACACGGCCAGCTCAAAGTCCGTCATATCAAGATCGCCTCCTTCGCTGTGGCGCTGCGACCCGACCCTAACATTTGATGTGCAGTCCTAATGTCAGGACAAACTATTGACTTTCTGCTGTGAGGCGTATTACATCGACCAAGAGGAGTGCTGCGTCGCACTCGACACGGGAGCGTGATGCTGCGATGAGCGCTAGCGCGAGGAGCGGAGGCAAGATGAGGTTCAGTCGGCTCGCGGCGGTCACCGGGGTGAGCGTGCTCGTACTGGGAATCGCGTCGTGTTCATCGACCGGCGGAAAGCCGCGCGAGAGCGCCGGCGGAATGGGCGGTGGCACCGTCGACACGCCTCGCGCGACGATCGCGATGATCACCCACGAAGTGCCGGGCGACTCGTTCTGGGACCTCATCCGCAAGGGTGCGGAGACGGCGGCGAAAAAAGACAACATCGAGCTGCGTTATTCAAACGATCCCGAGGCCCCCAACCAGGCCAACCTCGTGCAGACCGCGATTGACAGCGGTGTTCAGGGCATCGCCCTGACCCTGGCCAAGCCGGACGCGATGCGCGCCGCCGTCGCGGCGGCCGAGGCGAAGGGCATTCCGGTCGTCGCGTTCAACGCCGGTGGCGACGCCTGGCAGGAGATGGGCGTCAAGGAGTTCTTCGGACAGGACGAGTTCATTGCGGGCCAGGCCGCAGGCGACCGGCTCAAGCAGGAAGGCGCGAAGAAGGTGCTCTGCGTCATTCAGGAGCAGGGCCACGTCGGACTGGAAGACCGCTGTGCGGGTGTGAAGAGCACCTTCGGAGCTACTGAGAACCTCAACGTCAACGGCAAGGACATGCCCTCGGTCGAATCGACGATGACGGCCAAGCTGCAACAGGATCCGAGCGTCGACTATGTGGTGACGCTGGGCGCACCGTTTGCGTTGACCGCGGTGCAGTCGGCGAAGAACGCGGGCAGCAACGCAAAGATCGGCACCTTCGACACCAACGCCGCGCTCGTCGGCGCGATCCAGGACGGCAGCGTGCAGTGGGCCGTCGACCAGCAGCCGTTCCTGCAGGGCTACCTGTCGATCGACTCGCTGTGGCTGTACCTGAACAACGGCAACGTGATCGGTGGCGGCAAGGAGACCTTGACCGGTCCGGCGTTCATCGACAAGACGAACGTCGACGCCGTGGCCGAGTATGCGAAGGGCGGAACCCGCTGATGAGGGCTCGCGCGAAGAAGGAAGTGCGCTGATGAGGGCTTGCGCGAAGAAGGAGGTGTATTGATGAGTACCCAGGCCGAAGTCGACCTCGCTGAACGCAAGGTCGTCCACGACGAACGCGTCAAGGAGCGAAACCGCGTCCAGCGAATGCTGATTCGCCCCGAGATGGGTGCGCTGATCGGCGCCGTCGTCATCTTCATTTTCTTCTTCATCATGGCGCCGCCGTTCCGGTCGGCCGAATCACTGGCGACAGTGCTCTACGGCAGCTCGACGATCGGAATCATGGCGTGCGCCGTCGCCCTCCTCATGATCGGCGGCGAGTTCGACCTGTCGGCGGGCGTCGCGGTCACCACAGGTTCACTCGCGGCGTCCATGCTGGCCTGGAACTTTCATCTGAACCTCTGGGCCGGTGCGGGATTGGCGCTCATCCTGTCGCTCGCCGTGGGATTCTTCAACGGCTACATGGTGATGAAGACCAAGATCCCGAGCTTTCTGATCACGCTCGGGACCCTGTTGATGTTGACCGGGGCGAACATCGCCGTGACCAAATGGGTGTCGGGGGCCGTCGCCACGCCCAGTGTGAGCGATATGCAGGGCTGGGAGTCCGCCCGCGCGGTGTTCGCGTCGACGTTGACGATCTTCGGTGTGCCGGTGCGCGTCACGGTGCTGTGGTGGTTGCTGTTCACCTTGATCGCGACCTACGTGTTGTTCAAGACCAAGATCGGCAACTGGATCTTCGCCGTCGGCGGAGACGCGGAAAGTGCCCGCGCGGTCGGCGTGCCGGTAACCGCCGTGAAGATCGGTCTCTTCATGTTCGTCGGATTCACAGCCTGGTTCTCTGGCATGCATCTTCTGTTCTCCTACAACACCGTTCAGTCCGGGCAGGGCGTGGGCCAGGAGTTCATCTACATCATCGCCGCCGTCATCGGCGGGTGTCTGCTCACGGGCGGATACGGAACGGCCATTGGCGCCGCCATCGGTGCGTTCATCTTCGGCATGGTGCAGCAGGGCATCGTCTACGCGGGCTGGGAACCGGACTGGTTCAAGTTCTTCATGGGCGTGATGCTGCTGTTCGCGGTGATCGCCAACAACGCATTCCGCAACTACGCCGCAAAGAGGTGAACCATGACCGCCACTGTTGATCAACCCGTCGAAGAAGCCCCGTCGGGAGGCAAGGTGCCGCTGGTCGAGCTGAAGAGCATCGGCAAGATGTACGGCAACATCACTGCGCTGAAAGACATCTCGCTGCGGGTCCACGCCGGTGAGGTGACGGGCATCCTCGGCGACAACGGCGCAGGCAAGTCGACCTTGATCAAGATCATCGCTGGCTATCACCCGCCGAGCGAGGGCGAACTGCTCGTCGACGGTGAACCAGCCCGCCTGGCCTCACCCAAAGACGCGCTGGCCAAGGGCATCGCGACGGTCTATCAGAACCTCGCCGTCGTGCCGCTGATGCCGGTGTGGCGCAATTTCTTCCTCGGCCAGGAGCTTCGGAAGAAGTCCTTTCCGTTCTCGTTGGACTCCAACGCGATGCGGGCCACCACGTTGTCCGAACTTGCGAAGATGGGCATCGAATTGCCCGACGTCGACGTGCCGATCGGCTCGCTGTCGGGTGGACAGCGCCAGTGTGTGGCGATCGCGCGGGCGGTGTTCTTCGGTGCGCGAGTGCTGATCCTCGATGAGCCGACGGCCGCGCTCGGCGTCAAGCAGTCGGGGGTGGTGCTGAAGTACATCACCGCGGCCAAAGAGGCCGGCTTCGGCGTGGTGTTCATCACACATAATCCGCATCACGCGCACATGGTCGGCGACCACTTCGTGCTGCTGAATCGCGGTAGGCAGAAGCTGGACTGCGCGTATGACGACATCACGCTGGAGCACCTGACCCAGGAGATGGCAGGTGGCGACGAGCTCGAGGCGCTTTCGCACGAATTGCGCGGTAAAGGCGCCTAGCTCATAACGGCCAGATTGCGGACAACTAAACGTTCGACAGCCGTTCACCTGGGCTGCAGTGTCCCAGGAAGCCGTCATTGCGCAGAGACGGCACAATGGATTCGTGCATACCGAGCCCGAACCGAACCGCCACGCGCCCGTGTGGCGTGACCCGCTGTCAGCGGGGTGGCGTGCGCACCGAGGCCTGCTGATGCTGCGGCTTCGTTGGCACGAGCGGCGCACCGAGCCCGCCAGCGACGACCGCGCTTAGCGTTGCGTTCATAGCCCCAAAAGTCGCACGGTCTCGGTCCGCATGTCGACCTTGCGCACCTTCCCGGTCACCGTCATCGGGAACTCGTCGACGACGCGCACATACCGGGGAATTTTGTAGTGTGCGAGTTTCCCGGATGCGAACGCCCGCACGGCATCGGCATCCAGCGGGGTGCGGCCGGACCGCATCCTGATCCACGCGCAGATCTCTTCGCCGTACTTTTCGTCAGGAACTCCGATCACCTGTGCGTCGTCGATATCGGGGTGGGTGTGCAGGAACTCCTCGACCTCACGCGGATACACGTTCTCGCCTCCGCGGATCACCATGTCCTTGATACGTCCGATGACCATGCAGTAGCCGTCATCGCGCATCACCGCCAGGTCGCCGGTGTGCATCCAGCCGTCGGCGTCCACGGCCTCGCGTGTGCGGTCGTCGTCGTTCCAATAGCCCAGCATCACCGAGTATCCCCGTGTGCAGAACTCGCCCGGCTCACCACGTTTCACGGTCTTGCCGGTGTCGGGGTCGACGATCCTGATCTCCACGTGCGGATGTGCGCGCCCGACGGTGGCGGTGCGGCGGTCCAGATCGTCGTCGATGAGCGTCTGACACGACACCGGTGACGTTTCGGTCATGCCGTAGGCGATCGCCAACTCGGACATGTTCAGCTCGTCGACGCAACGCTTCATGAGCTCCATCGGGCAGGTGGCTCCCGCCATGATCCCGGTGCGAAGCGACGACAGATCGCGCTGGCCCAGCTTGGGGTGCCCGAGCATTGCGATGAACATCGTCGGTACACCGTAAAGGGCCGTGCAGCGCTCCTTTTCAATCGCTTCCAAGGTCACCGCCGGGTCGAAGCCGGCCGCGGGAATCACCATCGTGGCACCGTGGGTGGTGCAACCCAGATTGCCCATCACCATGCCGAAGCAATGGTAGAAGGGCACCGGTATGCACAGCCGTTCCCCGGGACCGAGCTTGATGAGCTCGGTGACGAAGAAGCCGTTGTTGAGGATGTTCCGGTGTGAAAGGGTGGCACCCTTGGGTGAACCCGTTGTGCCCGAGGTGTATTGGATGTTGATCGGATCGCCGGGCGCCAGGCCGTCCATCCGGGAGCGCAGGGCAGCCGGCGATACCTGGTCGGCGCGATCCCGTAGGCGGTTCCAGTCTTCGCTGCCCAGGAACACGACCTCGGACACATCGGGAGTCTCCGAAAGCACCTCGCTGACCATGCCGCGATAGTCGGAGGTCTTGAACGACGTCGCCGACACCAGCAGCCGCGTGCCCGACTGGCGCAGCACATAGGCCAGCTCATGGGTGCGGTAGGCGGGATTGATCGCCACCAGGATCGCGCCGATCTTGGCCGTGGCGTATTGGAGGATGGTCCATTCCGGGCAGTTGGGTGCCCAAATGCCCACCCGATCCCCGCACTGGATGCCGCTGGCCATCAAGGCGCGTGCCACGCAGTCGACCTCGGCGTTCAGCTCGGCATAGGTCCAGCGCCTGCCGCCTGTGACGTCGACGAGCGCCTCCGTATCGGGGTAGGTCGATGCGGTGCGTTCGAAGTTGGCGCCGATCGTCTCGTCCAGCAGGGGAGTGTCGGTGGGGCCGGCCGCATAAGACGCGGAAGACTCGGCACCGCCGTGCTCCTGCCGCAGGCGGGTCTTGAGGACCTTCCCGCTGGCGTTGCGCGGCAACGCATCGACGATGGCGAGACGACGCGGGTGCTTGTAGCGGGCGAGGTGCTGACGGCAATGCGCTTCGATCTCGTCGTCGGTCGGGGGATCGGCGGGATCGCGCGGGACGACCACGGCCATCGGGGTTTCACCCCATTTCGGGTCGGGCACACCGATGATCGCCACCTCGGCGACCTTGGCGCAGGTGGCAAGGGCGTTCTCCACCTCGGCGCAGTAGATGTTCTCCCCGCCGGAGATGATCATGTCCTTCTTACGATCGACCACATAGATGTAGCCGTCGGAGTCCTGACGAACGAGGTCACCGGAATGAAACCACCCGCCGCGGAAGGCTTCCGCGGTCTCGGCCTCCTTCTCCCAGTACTCCTTCATCACCAGCGGGCCCAGATAGACGATCTCGCCGACCTCGCCCTTGGCGACGTCGTTCATCTGGTCGTCCACGATGCGTGTCTCGACGTTGAGCATCGGCGTACCCACCGAGCCGATCTTGCGGATCGCATCCTCACCGCGGAGCAGACACGTGATGGGGCTGCATTCGGTCTGTCCGAACGCGGCGATGATCTCGGCGTGCCCGAAGGCGTCGATCATGGATCGCAGCAGCGCGGTCGACGCGGGTGCGGCGCCCCACCAGACGCGGCGCAATCGGGACAGATCACGGGATTGCAGGTCCGGCAACGCGCAGACGGTCTGCCATTGGGCCGGCGTCATCCAGCACGAGGTGACGTGCTCGTCGACGATCGTGTCGACAATGGCAGCGGGATCGAACCCGCCCGACGGTGGAATGACGGCCGTGCCGCCGTTGAGAAACATCGGCAGCATCCCCGACACGCCTGCGGTGTGAAAGAGCGGCGCCACCGCCATCCAGCAGTCGTCGTCATCGCGGTATCCGAGGGTGGCGATCGAACTGTAAGCGTGCAGGTACAGGTTGCGGTGGGTGAGCACTGCGCCCTTCGGGAACCCCGTCGTCCCCGACGTGTACATGATGAATGCCGGCGCCTCGTCCGCGATGTCGACGTCGACTGCGACAGTGTCTGCTGCGTCGATGATCTCATCCAGGTCACCACCGATCGTGAGAACGATGTCCACCGATGGCGCGTTGGCGCGCGCCTGTTCCACGGCCGGTGCGAGCGCGATGTCGGTCACCACAGCCACCGCGGCGCTGTTCGCCAGCACGTAGGCGATCTCGTCGGCGACCATCCGGAAGTTGACGGGGACCGCGATGGCGCCCAGGCGCAATGCAGCGAACCATGACTCGACAAGCTCGATGCTGTTGTACCCGAGGACGGCCACCCGATCGCCACGGCCGACCCCTCGGGCGGACAACGCGTTGGCCAGTCGGGTCACCCGATCGTCCATCTCCGAAAAGGTGCACCGCCGTTGCGGATCGACGAATGCGACCCTGTCGGGTCGGACCCGGGCATGCCTGCGCAGCACGTCGCTGAGCGTGATGCCCGCAGTGGCTGAGACATTCGCGGTCGGCGTGGTCATCTCATCGGCTCCTTGTCGAGTAAGTGATCTACAGGCCTACGCGATCGGCCAGCAGTCGACGGTGGTGCGTGCTCCCGCCGAAGAGCGCCTGGGTTGTCTTGGCCCGCCGGAAGTACAGGTGCAGGTCGTGCTCCCACGTGAAGGCGATTCCGCCGTGGACCTGGATGGCGGAACCGGCGCACATGACGTAGGTGTCGGCGGCCTGTGCCTTTGCCAGCGGACCGGCGATCTTGAGCTCGTCGTCGTTTGCAGCGCTCATCGCCGCGTACATCACCGCCGCGCGGGTCGCGTCGATCTCGATCATCATCTCGGCGCAGGCGTGCTTGACCGCCTGAAACGAGCCGATGGCTCGGCCGAATTGCCTTCGGGTACAGGCATATTTGACGGCCATGGCGAGACATTGCTCGGCGCCGCCGAGCATCTCGGCTGCCAGCAGCACCCGCGCGACGTCCAGCACACGTTCGATCTCGTCGGCCGAACCGGCTGTCAGTTCTTCGGCGGAAGCCTGCGTCAGCTCCAGTCTGGCGACGGGCCGCGTGGTGTCGAACGACGGCAGGCTCACGACGGTGACCCCGGGATCGTTGGCCTCCACAACGTGGAGGGTCACCGCGCCGTCGGCCACCGCGGGCACGATGAACAGGTCGGCGAACGCGCCGTGCAGAACGGGTGTGCACACGCCGGTGAGTAGGGTGTCGCCGCCGCGGCGGTGTGCCCGCACCGGCGCCGCGGACGGATCGCAGTCGCGAGGGCCCGCAACCGCGAACACGCCGATCTGTTCTCCGTTGAGCAACCCCTTGAGGAGTCTCGTCCGCTGCTCCTGGTCTCCGGAGCGCAATACGGCCTCGATCGCGAATGTCGTGGCCGCCAACGGAACCGGCGTCAGCGCCCGGCCGAGTTCGGAGAACACGATGGCGGTCTCGACCATGGTGGCGCCCGCTCCGCCGTACTCGGGCGGGACGTGCAGGCCCGGCAGTTCCAGCTCGTTGCACAGGCGCTGCCACAGCGCAGGGTCGTGTCCTGCGGCGCTGCGTACCTGCGCGAGCGGGGCGGCATCTGAGAGAAAACCCCTCAGCGAGGCGCGAAAGGCGTCTTGTTCTGTGCTGTAACAGAATTCCATCAGCGCTGCCCCGCTTCGATCGGCTCTTTGGGAAGCCCAAGCAACTGCTCACCGATCACGTTGCGCTGGATTTGCGAGCTGCCGGCGTAGATGGTCGCGGCGCGCGCGTAGAGCAGCTCATCCATCCAGCAGGCGGCCGAATTCGGGGTGCCCGCCTCGGGGACCATGAGCGCTTCGCCGTTCCCGGGACCTTCGGGCCCCAGCGCGTCAAGCCCGAGGATCTCGACCGCCAACTCGGTGTGGCGCCTGAAGTACTCGCTCCAGATGACCTTGCTGATCGCGGCATCGGGGCCCGGTCGCTGTCCTTCCAGAAGCCGGGTCAAACCGCGGTAGCCCTGATACCGCATGATCTGGACCCGCGAATAGCACCACGCCAACCCGTCGCGGATGTGCGGGTCGGTGTGCAGTCCGCGCTGCCTGGCGAGTTTGGTCAGCCGGTTCAGGTCCCTGCCGAAGTCGATGGCCGCCGTGGTGACCTGCGCTCCGCGTTCGAAGCCGAGCAGAGTCATCGCCGTCGACCACCCGCCACCGACCCCGCCGACCACGTTGTCGGTCGGAGTACGCGCGTCGGTCAGGAAGACCTCGCTGAACGAGGCGTGTCCCGCCGCGTTGACGATCGGACGGACTTCGACGCCCGCTTGGTCCATCGGAACCAGGAGCAGCGAAAGTCCCTTGTGCTTCGGCACATCCGGGTCCGTGCGCGTCAAGACGAAGATCCAGTTCGCGCACGCACCTGCGGACGTCCAGATCTTCTGTCCGTTGACCACCCACTCGTCGCCGTCGAGCACGGCCCTGGTTCGTACGGACGCCAGGTCCGAGCCCGCCTCGGGCTCGGAGAAGCCCTGGCACCAGCGATCCTCGCCCGACAGAATGCGCGGCAGAAAGTGCCTCTTCTGGTCCTGGGAACCGAGCGCGATCAGCGTGTTGCCGATGAGTTCGATGCCGAACCGGTCGTTCTCCGGCAACGCGGGTGCTCCCGCGCGGGCGAATTCCTCGGCGAGCACCACCTGTTCGACGACGGACAGACCGGCCCCGCCGTACTCCTTCGCCCAGGACACGGCGATCAGCCCGCGGTCCGCGAGGATCTGGCGCCACCGGTGCGCGAATGCCCCGCGCTCGTCGGGCGCCAGCGCTCCGCCGCCTGGCCAGCTTGGCGGAAGGTGCTCTGCGAGGAACGCACGGATTTGAATCCGGAAGTCCTCCGCTTGTTGCGGGTAGTCGATGTCCATCGGGTCAGGGCCGCCGCTTGTCCGCAGGCAGGATCTCCGGTGCGATGCGCCAATCGTCGAGCCCGTAGTCCACCGTGCCGTACGAAAGTGCTCCGCCCGTCACCTCGCCCCAGTGCGCGTGATTGAGCTGATGGATTTTGAAGCAGGCGTCCAGCGCCGTCGAGAAACCCATCGAATCGACGGTCTGATTCACCGATTCCTTGATCAGCAGCGCCGCCACCGTCGGCAGCTTGGCGATGCGGCGGACGAACTCGAGGGTCTGATCGGCCAGTTCGTCGTTTCCGAAGACCTTGCTCACCATCCCGATGGCGTGGGCTTCGTCGGCGCCGATCGAGTCGCCGGTGAGCAGAAGTTCCTTCGCCTTCCGCGGTCCGAACTCCCATGGATGACCGAAGTACTCCACGCCGCACATGCCGAGCCGGGTTCCGACGACATCGGCGAAGACGGTGTCTTCGCCCGCGACGATGAGATCGCAACACCACGCCAGCATCAGCCCAGCGGAAAGCACCATTCCGTGCACTTCGGCGACGGTGATCTTGCGGAGATTGCGCCAGCGCTTCGTGTTCTCGAAGAAGTAGTGCCACTCCTGCCGGTTGCGTGACTCGACTCCGCCATACGACCCGCCGTTGCACTGGTAGGAGGGATGCTGGCCGGGGCCGGATGATCGTTCCCGGACATCGTCGGAGGACCCGAGGTCGTGCCCCGCGGAAAACGACGTGCCTGCGGCCCGCAGCAGCACCACGCGGACCTCGTCGTCCGTCTCGGCGAGTTCGAATGCGCAGCCCAGCTCGACGAGCATCCCGCGGTTCTGCGCGTTGCGCTGCTTGGGGCGATCGAGCGTGATGACAGCGATCCGGCCCCCGTCGATGACCTCGTATCCGATGTAGTCGAAATCCGGCACGGATGGCTCCCTTCGTTCGGTGAAGCAGGCCGCGCGGGCGCTCGATGCGGTGACCAGGGGTTTGGGTGCACGACGTTGGCGAGATTACGCGGAACAACCGCATTATGTCCATAGCCGATACGCGTTATCAAAAACATCAGCGACGTAAATCACGAAGCAAACTGATGCTTGCGCTCGATGATGTATCTTGCTAGTACTGTGTTGTACATCGCAGTCGGCGGTGCTGGAGTTCCCAGAAGGGTTGAAGATGGAGATCGGAATTTTCCTCATGCCGGCGCACCCGCCGGAGCGGAGCCTGTACGACGCGACCCAGTGGGACCTCGAGATCATCGAGCTCGCCGACCAGCTGGGCTACGTCGAAGCATGGGTTGGGGAGCACTTCACCGTGCCGTGGGAGCCGATCTGCGCACCTGACCTGTTGTTGGCGCAGGCACTGCTGCGCACCAAGACGATCAAGCTCGCGCCGGGTGCGCACCTGCTGCCGTACCACCACCCGGTGGAATTGGCCCATCGCGTGGCGTATTTCGACCACCTGGCCCAGGGACGCTTCATGCTCGGGGTCGGCGCCAGTGGTATCCCCGGCGACTGGGCTCTGTTCGATGTGGACGGGCACAACGGTGAGCACCGCGAGATGACCCGCGAAGCACTCGAGATCATGTTGCGCATCTGGACCGAGGACGGTCCGTGGGAGCATCGCGGAAAGTACTGGAACGCCAACGGGATTACACCGATGCACGACGGCCTGATGCGTCGTCACATCAAACCGTTCCAATCACCTCACCCGCCGATCGGCGTCACCGGCTTCAGCGCGGGCTCAGAAACCCTCAAACTCGCGGGCGAACGTGGCTACATACCAATGAGCCTCGATCTCAACACCGACTACGTCGCCACGCACTGGGATGCTGTGCTCGAAGGAGCCGCCCGCAGCGGGCGTACCCCGGACCGCCGCGAATGGCGGTTGGTGCGCGAGGTCGTCGTCGCGGAGACAGACGAAAAGGCCTTCCGCTACGCCGTCGACGGGATGCTCGGTCGCAATATGCGTGAATACGTATTGCCAACCTTCAAGGCGATGGGCATGACGAAATTCTACAAGCACGACCCCGCCGTGCCCGATGCCGATGTCACGCCGGAGTACTTGGCCGAGAACACGTTTGTCGTCGGGTCGGTCGAGACGGTGGTGGACAAATTGGAGGCCACCTACGACCAGGTCGGCGGATTCGGACACCTGCTGGTCCTCGGGTTCGACTACAGCGAAGACCCTGGCCCGTGGAAGGAATCGATGAGGCTGCTCGCCGAGGAAGTCATGCCAAGGCTCAACGCGCGAATCGCCAAGAAGCCGGCGGGCGCGGTCGTCTGACGCACGTACAGGCAGGAAGGAGCACTGGCGTGGAGGCACATCAGATCACGGTCCGCTATTCGGATGGCACGCAAATGACGATGCCGGAACGTGGAGACCAGTCGATTCTGGATGCGGCGGAGGAGCACGGCGTCTCCATCGTCAATGAATGCCAGAGCGGGATCTGTGGTACCTGCGTCGCGACGTGCGCCTCGGGTGACTATCAGATGGGGCGCACCGAAGGTCTGTCAGACGTCGAGCGCACTGCGCGAAAGGTGTTGACGTGCCAGACCTTCGCCGATTCGGACTGCGTCATCGATCTGCAGTATCCGGCTGACGACAATGCGGCGCGGCTGGTCACCGGACATTCAGTGGTGACCAGCGTGGAGCAGCTGTCGTCCACGACCGCCATTCTGCGGGTGGATGTCTCGGACATGGTCGACTCGATCACTTTCAAGCCCGGCCAGTTCGCGCAGTTGCAGGTCCCAGGTACCGACGTATGGCGCAACTACTCGTTCGCACATCCCAACGACGGACGCACCGAGCTGGAGTTCATCGTCCGGTTGCTGCCCGACGGCGTGATGTCGGACTATCTGCGCGACCGGGCCAAGCCGGGTGACCGTATCGCGTTGCGGTGCAGCAAGGGCGGCTTCTATCTGCGTCCCGTGGTGCGACCCATCATCTTGGTGGCGGGTGGCACCGGCCTATCGGCGATCCTGGCGATGGCCCAGAGCCTCGACGCCGACATCGGCCAACCGGTCCACCTGCTGTACGGCGCGACCGCCGCCGAGGACGTGTGCAAGCTCGACGAACTCGATGCGCTTGAGCAGCGCCTTCCAGGCCTGCGGCTGCAGGTCATTGTCTCGCGTCCCGATGACGGTTGGAACGGGCCGGTCGGGCTTGTCACCGATCTGCTTGACGAAAGCATGTTGAGTGACGGCGACGCCGACGTCTACCTGTGTGGCCCGGCTCCGATGGTCGAAGCAACCCGGAACTGGCTCGACAACAACGGTATTCATCGCATCGGCCTGTTTTACGAGAAGTTTGTGCCCAGCGGCGCGGCGCGGAGGCGGACCCCGGCACGTCTGGACTACGCGGGGCTCGATCTGGCGCAGGTGCAACGTGACGGCCGTGGCACGGCGGTCGTGATCGGTGGCAGCATCGCCGGTATCGCGGCGGCCAAGGTGTTGACTGAGTCGTTCGACCGGGTCATCGTTCTGGAGAAGGACGGCCGCCACTCACGCCGTGAGGGCAGGCCGGGTGCAGCCCAAGGCTGGCACCTGCACCATCTGCTGACCGCCGGGCAGATCGAAATGGAGCGCATCTTTCCCGGCATCGTGGACGACATGGTGCGCGAGGGTGCGTTCAAGGTCGACATGGCTGACCAGTACCGCATCCGGCTGGGCGGCACCTGGAAGAAGCCTGGCACCAGCGACATTCAAATAGTCTGCGCGGGTAGGCCGCTGCTCGAATGGTGCGTGCGGAGACGGTTGGACGACGAACCGCGCATCGAGTTCCGCTACGAGGCGGAGGTGGGCGACCTCGTCTACGACCGGGGCGGCCATTGCGTCATCGGTGTCGCGGTGGACCGCGACGGCGAGCTGGACGTGGTGCCTGCCGAGTTCGTCGTCGACGCCTCCGGAAAGAACACGCGCATTCCGGAATTCCTGGAGCATCTCGGGCTCGGCGCACCAGAAGTCGAGCAGGACATCATCAACTGCTTCTACTCGACCATGCACCACCACGTGCCGCCAGAGCGGCAGTGGCAGGACAAGGTGATGGTGATCTGCTACGCATACCGGCCCTATGAAGACACCTACGCCGCGCAGTACTACCTCGACAGCTCGCGAACCATACTGTCCACTTCCCTTGTCGCCTACAACTGTTATTCGCCGCCGCGCACGGCGAAAGAGTTCCGCGAGTTCGCCGACCTGATGCCGTCGCCGGTGGTGGGCGAGAACATCGACGGGCTGGAACCCGCCTCGCCGATCTACAACTTCCGCTACCCCAACATGCTGCGGCTGCGCTACGAGAAGATGCGCAACCTCCCGCGCGCCTTACTGGTGGTCGGAGACGCCTACACCAGTGCTGACCCCGTTTCCGGGCTCGGCATGACGCTGGCGCTCAAGGAAGTTCGTGAAATGCAGGTTCTGCTGGCCAAGTACAGCGCAGGACACCGCGATCTGCCGCGCCGCTACTACCGCAAGATCAGCCGGATGGCCGACACCGCCTGGTTCGTGATCCGTGAGCAGAACCTGCGCTTCGACTGGATCAAGGACGTCGACCGAAAGCGCCCGTTCTACTTCTCGGCCCTCACCTGGTACATGGACCGGGTCATCGAGTTGGTACACGACGACTTGGACACCTATCGCGAATTCTTGGCCGTTGTTCACCTGGTCAAGCCTCCATCGGCACTGATGACGCCGAAGGTGGCCGGTCGCGTCCTCGGTAAGTGGGCGCGGACGCGGTTGTCCGGCCGAAAGACGCTGATCGCGGGCAACTACCAGCACCGGACGGTGCCGGTGCCCGACCGACTAGACCAACCCGAGAAAATCCCGGTCGGTTAGGCGCAGACGCCCACACACTGAACGACGACAAGGAGAGGCGACGAAGATGGGCCAGATTCATCGGATGCTCGACTGCCGCGGCACCCGGATCCACGCCGTGGAAGAGGGCGAGGGGCCGTTGGTGGTGTTGATCCACGGCTTTCCGGAGTCGTGGTACTCGTGGCGCCACCAGATTCCCGCCCTCGCGGCGGCGGGCTATCGCGTCGTCGCGATCGATCAGCGCGGCTACGGGCAGTCATCGAAGTACCGCGTGCAATCGGCGTATCGCATCAGAGAACTCGTCGCCGACATCCTCGGTGTGATCGACGCATACGGTGAGAAGCAGGCGATCGTGGTCGGGCACGATTGGGGTGCCCCCGTCGCTTGGACGTTCGCCTGGCTGCATCCCGACCGATGCCGGGGCGTAGCCGGAATCAGCGTGCCGTTCGCAGGCCGCGGCGTCATCGCCCTGCCGGACAGTCCTTTCGGCGAGCGCCGGCCCAATGACCATCACATCGAACTCGCCGGCGACGGCAAGATCTGGTACCAGGTCTACTTCTCCGAACAGGACGGCATCATCGCCGAGATCGAGGAGGATGTCCGCTCCTGGCTCCTCGGGCTCACCTATACGGTGTCGGGCGACGCCATGATCGTCGCCACCGCCGCGGCCGCGGCGGAAGGTGTGGATCTGGCCGCCATGGACCCGGTCGATGTGATCCGCGCGGGCCCCTTGTGTATGGACCACGGTGCCCGAATCAAGGATGCCTTCGTCTATCCGGAGAAGATGCCGGAGTGGTTCACCGACGAGGATCTCGACTTCTACACAGGCGAATTCGAGCGTTCAGGCTTCGGCGGACCGCTGAGCTTTTATCACAACATCGACAACGACTGGCACGACCTGGCCGAACAGGCTCCTAAGCCGCTCACCCCGCCCGCGGTGTTCATCGGCGGACAGTACGACGTCGGCACCACATGGGGGGCCGAGGCAATCGAACGGGCCGGCGAGGTGATGCCGAACTACTGCGGCACCCACATGGTGGCCGACGTCGGGCACTGGATACAGCAGGAAGAACCGAAGGAGACCAACCGGCTGCTGCTCGATTTCCTGCACGGGCTGCGCTGAAACACGAAGATAGCGAAGAAATGGAACCGATCAACTCACGCCCTCCCGACGACGCGGAACTGCGCCGGGTCTTCGGATGCTTCCCGTCCGGTGTGATCGCCGTCTGCGCGACCATCGACGGTGCGCCGGTCGGGATGGCGGCGAGTTCGTTCACCTCGGTTTCGGTTGCCCCGCCGTTGGTGTCGATCTGCGTGCAGAACACCTCCACGACGTGGCCCAGGTTGCGGGGTCGAGCGAAGCTGGGGGTCAGTGTGCTGGCCGAGGACCATGGCGATGCATGCTTGAGCCTGTCGCGCAAGGTCGGTGACCGGTTCGACGGGGTGCGCTGGACGGAGCAGTCGGGCGGGGCGGTGTTCGTCCACGGAGCGACGGCTTGGCTGGACTGCCGCCTGCACAGCGAACTACCTGCCGGCGACCACACCATCGCCCTGCTTCAGATCTGCGGGCTGAGCGCCGATCCCGGCACGCCGCCACTTGTCTTCCACGGCAGCCGGTTTCATCGGCTCACCATGGCCGGCGCGTCAGGCGAGCGCGGATGAGGACCGCCGACATTCGGGTGCGGCGAGCCATTGCGGCGGTCGAAGCCGGCCGTCCGGTCGTCGTCACGGATGGCGGGGATATCGGAGCACAGGGATACCTGGTCTTCGCCGCTGGGGCCGCCACGCCCACACTGCTGGCCTTCACCGTCCGGCACACCTCGGGTTATGTCCGAGTTGCGCTGCCAGGCAGCGAGTGCGGCCGGCTGGACCTGCCGCCGGTGTGCGACGGCGGCCGACCGGGCGTCTCCCATCGGGTGGCAGTCGACTGGTGCGGCGTAGGCACCGGCATTTCGGCGACCGATCGCGCAGGCACCATCGCGGCCCTCGCTGCGCAATCTTCATCGGCCTCCGATTTCCGGCGCCCGGGTCACGTGGTGCCGGTATTAGCCGGCGACGACGGGGTATTGGGATTGCCGGCACCCGCCGAGGCCGCGGTGGACCTCGCCCGGCTGGCGGGCCGTCGACCCGCGGGAGTGCTGTGCGAGATCGTCTCCGGCGAGCCCGGCGGCGCGATCGCCGATGTCACCGAGTCGATCGAATTCGCCGATCGGCACCAACTGAGCATGATTTCGATCGCCGACCTCGTGCAGTATCGCCGCCGCACCGAACCCCAGGTCGTCCGGTTGGCCGAGACGATCCTGCCGATGCGAGCAGGAATGTCTCGCGCCATCGGGTTTCGCGATGTGCACCCTACCGCTGCTGGTGGCGAGCATCTGGTCGCGATCATAGGTACTGCGGGCTCAGATCAGCCGATGCCACTGCACGTGCACGTCGAATGTGTCACCGGAGACGTTTTCGGATCGACGGCCTGCCGATGCGGCGGTGAACTCGATCGCGCGGTGACGACGATGACCCGAAGGGGCAGCGGCATGATCGTGTACCTGCGCCCTTCAGGGCCGGTAGGTGTCTGCGGCCTTCTCGCTCGCAAAGCCATGGGAGCGGAGCGGGTTTCACAGATCGTGGCATGGATCCTGCGCGATCTCGGCGTTCATTCGGTCAGGTTGTCCGATGACGCGCCGGGGTTCGGCCTCGTGATGTTCGGGGCGATACGCGAACACGGCTTGCAGGAAGCTGGGCGCTCAGTACTGGCGGTCGCGGTCTGAGAAACGTTATGGCTCAAACACAATCGCAAGGGGACTCATGACGCATCCAGACCTGGCGGGCAAGGCCGCGATCGTGACCGGCGCGGGAGCGGGCATCGGCCTCGCGATCGCCGCGCGCCTCGCCGACGAGGGGTGCCGTGTCCTGTGTGCGGACATCGACGGTGATGCGGCCAGTGCGGCGGCGATGAAGATCGGTGGCGGCGCGATCGGTCACCGGGCCGATGTCAGCGACGAGGATCAGGTGATCGGCATGGTGGAGGCCTGCGCGGCCGAATTCGGTGGCGTCGACAAACTCGTCGCCAACGCCGGCGTTGTTCATTTCGCGCCGCTGACCGAGACCACCGTCGAGGACTTCGATCGCGTCATCCGGATCAACCTGCGTGGCGCGTGGCTGTGCACCAAGCATGCCGCGCCGAGGATGGTCGAGCGCGGCGGCGGAGCGATCGTCAACATGGCGTCGCTTGCGGGCCAGGTCGCGGCGGCCGGATCCGCCGCCTACGGCATGTCGAAGGCAGGGATCATCCACCTCAGTCGCATTACCGCCGCCGAATTACGTTCGGGCAATGTGCGTTCCAACGCGGTACTGCCCGCTTTCGTCGACACCCCGATGCAGCAGACCGCGATGGCGACCTTCGACGAGGTGCTGGGTGAAGGGGGCGCGGACAACATGATCGCGCGTCTGCAGGGCCGGATGGCCGGACCCGAGGAGATTGCGGGCGTCGTGGCCTTCCTGCTGTCCGACGATGCGTCGATGGTGAACGGGACGGCTCAGATCGCCGACGGCGGAACCATTTCCGCGCTGTGGTGACCGCGGCTGGTCAGGATCGACAGCGCGATCGCGGTGATCTCTTCTGCCACACCCACATAGCGGGTCAGGTGCCAGGTGCGTACGGTGTCGTCGATGAAGCTGATCGCCGCCGCGACGAGGAGTCGCGCTTGCGGGGTCGTGGTTTCGGGCACCGTTTTGCAGATGAGGTCGATCCATACCGCTTCACGGTCGGCCTGGTTCCGTGTGTAGGTCTCGCTGACCTCGCTGGAGGCATGCGACAGTTCGGTGATCGACACGGACACCAGGTCAGGATCGTCGAGGCTGATGCGGACCCGGCCACCGACGAGTTCGCGCAGGCAGTCCGCTGGCGCGCGGTCGCTGCGCAGCGCGCGAATGGTCTCCAGGCACCACCAATCATCGAGACGGCGGATGAGCGCGTCGAGGATGGCCTGCTTGGACGAGAACGTGCGGTAGAGACCCGGCCCCGCAATTCCCGCTCCCTTCGCGATCTCGCTCGTGCTGACGGCCGGGTAGCCCTGCGCACGGAACAGGCGTGCGCCGGTGGCCAGCAGGGTCTCCTGCCGGGAGAACAGCGCACGGTGGTCGTCGGGCGTCGGGTCGAGCGGTTCCAGGGCGCTGACGGTCGGAGTCCGTGCGGCCGCCATGCAGGCCCGGGTCAGAAGTTCGGGCAGTTCATCTCCCGGCAGGCTCAGGTTGTGCCTGCCCAGGCTGGTGATGGTGCTGGACACCGCCCATGCGCGTAGCTCGGTGTGCTGCGGGCTGAGCTCGGCTATCTCCAGCCGGACACCGTCGCGAATGCCTGCCACGATCGCGTTGATGCGGCGGCGCACCTCGGTGCGTTCGACGTCGTCGAGGTATCGGGCCTCGCGCTGCCAGAGAACCGTCAGCGACCGGGACGCCACAGCGGCTGCCGTGAGGTCGGGTAGTTCGACGCTCAGCGACTGCGGTGTCGACGGTGTCTCGCCCTGGGAGAGCAGGCGGACGCTCTGATATTGCTCCTGTCCGGTGCGGATAGCCGCGGCGAGCAGGGCTTGCTTGTTGTCGTAATGGCGATACAGGGCGCGGGCGGTGACGCCGGCCGCTTCGGCGATGTCCTCGAGCTTGACCGAGTGAAAGCCGCGTTCGATGAACAGCCGGACGGCCTGCTCGAGGATCTGCTGCTTTCGATCCTTGGGCCTGCGCTTGACGGTTGACACCGCGGGCTCAACCACCGCGCGTCGCCCCCCTTCTTGCTCACCCGAACCACCAAATCCTGCCAGACGCCTCCGCTTGGCAGCGGTGGCGACATGCGGTGGGGGTGCGGATGAGTCGTTGACCATGTCGGGTATTCGGAGGCTCAGAGCTTGAAGCCGCTCTGGCGCTCGAAGTCCGCGAGATCGAAATAGTCGGTGAAGCGGGTGATTTCACCATTTCTCACCACGAAGACCCCGGTCACGGGGAGCTCGACCTTTCGGCCGTCGTTCATGGTGAAGTAATCGACGCGCTCGGCAAGCACCAGGCCGGGTTCGGCCGCCAGCGTCACGACGTCGAGCTTGGCGTACGAGAACGCGTCGAGGAACGCGCGGAAGATCGCGCGGATGCCGTCGATGCCCTCGATCGGCGCCACCGGCGTGTTGTGGTAAACGGCGTCGTCGGCGAAAGTGCCGCAGATCGATTCAAGATCACGGCCCTCCCACGACTCCAGGAAGTCGCGGACGAGCTTCTCGCTGGCCTCTTTGGTGTCGGTCATGCAATACCTCCTCGGATATCACTGCGCGCGAAGCGTCGCCAATGGTGACGACCTAAGATGCGACGTACAGAACAGTACTATCAAGATACATCAATACACACAAGTGTTAGTTAGCGTCGTGATTTATCTATCGTTACTGCGATATCGGACGTATTGACTATGGACATATGGGATCGGGGCCGCGTACCCTCGCGAATGTCAGCGCCCTACTTCGACCCGTACGGACGGCTTGAAATGATCGGCTCGTCTCACCTCTGCGGTATCGAACCTTCGAGGTTCGCGCCGGCACTGCGAAACGTCGCGATCGTGACTTCGCGCGCTGCGCAGCAAACCGCGCAACGGTTCTTCCGGAGTCGGCTATGCCTCGTACGGGGGAGACTTATACCTCTTTCTGGAAGCAGCTATCGGGGTGTGGTGGTCGATAGCGTTCCGCCTATGCCCTCGATCAATGCCGCCCTGCCGCAATTGCGGACCGGTTGGCACCCGTCGGCAAAGGTGCCATGGGCGGGGCCATGGTGATGTCCGCGCAGACGGCGACGCTGCCCGTCCGTGCGGTCGGCGGGTTCTTCGCGATGTCGCTCGACACCTTCGTTCTGATGTTCAAGCGGCCGTTCGCCTGGCGCGAGTACGTCATCCAGACCTGGTTCGTGGCCCGGGTATCCGTCGTGCCCGCACTGATGCTGACGATGCCGTACTCGGTGCTGCTGGTGTTCACCTTCAACATCCTGCTGAATGAGTTTGGCGCAGTGGATTTCTCGGGAACGGGTGCCGCCGTCGGGACGGTGAACCAGATCGGACCGATCGTGACCGTGTTGGTGGTCTCGGGTGCCGGCGCGACGGCGATGTGCGCCGATCTGGGGGCGCGGACGATACGTGACGAGCTGGACGCGTTGCGGGTGATGGGTATCAACCCGATCCAGGCGCTGGTAGTGCCGCGGGTGCTCGCGGCGACCACTGTGGCCCTTGCGCTGTCGGCGTCGGTGATCATCGTCGGCCTCGCGGGTGCGTTCATGTTCTGCGTCTTCGTCCAGAACGTTTCCCCTGGGGCGTTCATCTCGGGCTTGACATTGCTCACCGGATTCGGAGATGTCGTCGTATCGCTCACCAAAGCAACCCTTTTCGGGCTTGCTGCTGGGTTGATCGCTTGTTACAAGGGCGTCTATGTCGACGGTGGTCCCGCAGGCGTCGGCAATGCGGTCAACGAGACGGTGGTGTTCACCTTCATGGTGCTGTTCGCGATCAATGTCATCGTGACCGCAGTCGGCATCCAGTTCACGGTGTCGTGAGGTGAGCCGATGAGTATTGGCGTACCCAGCAGGCCATTCGGGCGGCTACGCAGTGTCGGCGAAGACTTCGCCGGCGGCTGGAACCGCATTGGCGGTCAGGCCCGCTTCTACGCCGAGACGCTGGCGGCGACACCCGAGGCTGTCACCCGCTACCGAACGGAGTTTCTGCGGCTGATCGCGCAGATGGGTCTCGGCAGCGGGGCGCTGGCAGTCGTCGGCGGCACCGTCGCGATCGTCGGCTTCTTGACCATGACTACGGGTGCACTTGTGGCGGTGCAGGGATACAACCAGCTGGCGTCGGTGGGATTCGAGGCGCTGACGGGTTTCGCCTCGGCGTTCTTCAACGTCCGGCTGATCGTTCCGGGCACTACGTCGGTGGCATTGTCGGCCACCATCGGCGCGGGGGCGACCGCCCAGTTGGGCGCGATGCGGATCAACGAGGAGATCGACGCACTCGAAGTGATCGGCATCCGCAGCGTCGCGTACCTGGCCGCCACCCGCGTCGTCGCGGGCGTGGTCGTGGTGATCCCGCTGTATTGCATTGCGGTGATGATGGCGTTTCTCGCCGCGCGGTTCGGCACCACGGTGATCTACGGGCAGGGCTCCGGCGTTTACGACCACTACTTCGACACCTTTTTGAACCCAACCGATTTGATCTGGTCCTTCTTTCAGTGCGTAGCGATGACGGTCGTGATCATGCTCGTGCACACGTACTACGGGTTCACCGCGTCCGGTGGGCCTGCGGGCGTCGGTGAGGCGGTGGGCCGGGCGGTGCGCACCTCGATGGTCGTCGCGTCAGTCGAAATCGTGATGATCTCGCTGGCCGTCTACGGCCAGACCGGCAACTTCAACCTGGCGGGTTAGCGTGCGGCCGAGAGCGGGTGAGGCCCGTCTTCACAACGCGTGGTGGACCACCATCCTGCTAACGGTAATCGCCGCGTTCCTTCTCGTCACCGCCAGCATCTACCGTGGCACGTTCAGTTCTTATGTGCCAGTCACATTGACGTCGGAGCGGTCGGGACTGGTGATGGAGACCGGCGCCAAGGTCAAGATGCGCGGTGTCGAGGTCGGACGGGTCAAGACCATCAAGGGCGGCGCCGGCTCTGCCGATCTGGAGCTGGCCATCTATCCCGACCAGATCCAGTTCATTCCGGCCAACGTGCAGGCCCAGATACAGTCCACCACCGCCTTCGGCGCGAAATTCGTCGACCTGGTGTATCCGGCCGATCCGAGTGCGGGCCGGCTGGCCGCAGGCGCGGTGTTGCGATCGGCGAACGTCAGCACCGAGGTCAACACGATTTTCCAGAACCTGTCCGATCTGATGCAGATGGTCGATCCGTCGAAACTCAACGCGGTGCTCACCGCGGTCGCCGATGGCGTGCGAGGCCAAGGTGAGCGGATGGGGCAGGCTGCCACCGACCTGAACGTGGTCCTCACCGCGCTGAACGAACGCAACGACACGATCCGCGCGGATTGGCGATCCTTCAAGAACTTCAACGACACCTACTCCGCGGCCGCAGGTGACATCCTCACCATCCTGGACAGCGCCAGTACCACCAGCACGACCGTGGTCGAGCAGGCTGGCAATCTGGACACCCTGCTGCTCAACACAATTGGGTTGGCGAAATCGGGCACGGATCTTCTCGGGTCAAGCAAGGACAGCCTGGTCAACCTGGTCGGCACACTCGAATCGACGACCAGCCTGCTGATGAAGTACAACCCCGTCTACACGTGTTGGCTGCAAGGGTCGACATGGTTTCTCGACAACGGTGGGTTCGACGTCTGGGGTGGGGGCGACCGACGCACGATCCAGCTCGACGTCGGTCTGCTGTTCGGCAACGACCCGTACGCGTATCCCCAGAACCTGCCCATCGTCGCGGCCAAGGGCGGGCCCGGTGGACAGCCCGGCTGCGGCTCACTGCCCGACGCCACCAAGAATTTCCCGGTACGCCAGCTCATCACGAACACCGGTTGGGGCAGGGGCGTGGACATCCGGCCCAATCCCGGTATCGGACATCCGTGTTGGGCGAACTACTTCCCGGTGACCCGCGCGAACCCCAAACCGCCGAGCATCAGGCAGTGCCTGCCAGGGCCGGCGCCGGGACCGATCCCATACCCGGGAGCGCCGCCCTACGGGGCGGCCATGTACGGCCCGGGCGGAGTGCCGCTGTTCGGCGGGGTGCCGCCCGCCAAGCCCAACCCATGATCCGACTACACCGACCACCGGAGAGGACACCGTGAAGGACGACTTCAAGGGCGCGGCCTGGCGCCTGGTGATCTTCCTGACGGTGTGCGCCTTCGGCACGTTCGCTCTGCTGACCGTGTTCGCCCAGTTCCGATTCGGCGACGGCAAAAGCTATTTCGCCGATTTCACCGGAGTCTCAGGCCTGACGGGCGACGATATGGTGCGGATCGCCGGCGTCGAGGTGGGACAAATCCAGAACATCACGTTCAACGCCGACGCAACCGTTCGGGTGGAGTTCGCCACCGATGACTCGGTCGTCCTCACCGACGGCTCCCGCGCGGCGATCCGCTACGACAACGTCATCGGTGGACGCTATCTCGCGCTGGAGGAGGGGACGGGCGGTGTTCAGGTCCTCAAACCGGGCGACACGATCCCGGTGGCGCGGACACAGCCTGCCCTCGACCTGGATTCGGTCATCGGCGGCTTCAAGCCGCTGTTCCGGGCGCTGGATCCCGACCAGGTCAATGCGCTTAGCGGCCAGCTGATTTCGGTGCTTCAGGGACAGGGCGCCACCATTGGTTCGTTTCTGCAACAGGCGGCGGCGGTGACGAACACGTTGGCCGATCGCGACGTACTGATCGGTCAGGTCATCGGCAACCTCAATGTGGTGCTCGGCTCACTTGGCAGTCAGACCGATCGCCTGGACACCGCGGTGATGTCGTTGTCGGAACTGGTAGGCGAACTCGCGGGCCGAAGGACCGATTTCACGAATGCGCTGGCGTACACCGATGCTGCAGCCAACTCGGTGGCCGATCTGCTGGCGCAGTCTCGCCAACCCTTTTCGAAGGTCGTTCACGAGACCGACCGCGCCGCCGCGATCGCCGTGGCCGACCACGACTATCTCGACAACCTGTTCAACACGCTGCCGGACAAGTATCGGGCGCTGGGCCGCCAGGGCATGTACGGCGACTACTTCAGCTTCTACCTCTGCGATCTCGTCCTCAAGCTCAACGGAAAGGGCGGCCAACCGGTGTATGTGAAGCTGGCCGGCCAGTCTTCGGGACGGTGCGCACCGAAATGAAATCCTTCGCTGAGCGCAGCCCGTTGGTGATCGGGGCCATCGGCATCGCCGTCGTATCCACGTTGGTCATCGGCGCGCTGCAATACCAGAACCTCCCCGTCGTCAATCAGGTGAAGACCTACTCCGCCTACTTCGCCGATGCCGGCGGGTTGTTCACCGGAGCCACGGTCGAGGTCTCCGGCTACCCGGCGGGCAGGGTCTCCTCCATCGAACTCGATGGCGCTGCGGTGGTCGTGCACTTCAGTGTCGACAAGAACATCCGGATGGGTGAGGCGACCGAGGCGGCGATCAAAACGAAGAGCCTCCTTGGCACCAAGATGCTCGACGTCGTACCGCACGGCGAAGGACAGCTCGATGGCCCCATCCCCGTGACGCGGACGGTGTCGCCCTACCAATTACCGGACGCGCTAGGCGATCTCGCCGACACGATCAGCGGGCTGGACACCGATCAACTGTCGGACTCGCTGTCGACGTTGTCGCAGACCTTCGCCGACACCCCCGCGGACCTGAGAAACGCGGTGCACGGTGTTTCGCGATTCGCCCAGACCCTCAACGAACGCGACGCGCAGCTGCGCAACCTGCTCGACAACGCGGCCGAGGCGACCGGTGTGCTTGCCAATCGCAGCGACCAGATCGCCCGCCTGATCTCAGACACCAACGCGTTGCTGGCGCAGCTGCGTACGCAGAGCGCCGCGGTCGATCAGATCTGGGACAGTATCTCGGCGGCATCGCGGCAGCTGAAGGCGTTCATCGCCGAGAACCGCGAGCAGCTGAGGCCCGCACTGGACAAGCTCAACGGGGTGCTGGCGATCGTGGACGACCGCAAGGAGCGCCTGGCCGAGGCGGTCAAACTACTCAATAAGTACGCGATGTCTCTGGGCGAGTCGCTGTCGTCGGGGCCGTTCTTCAAGGCCTACGTCGCCAACCTGTTGCCCGGTCAGTTCGTGCAGCCGTTCGTCGACGCCGCGTTCTCGGACCTAGGCCTCGACCCCAATGTGCTTGCGCCGTCGCAGTTGACCGACCCGCAGACCGGCCAGGCGGGTACCCCGGCAATGCCGGTGCCGTACCCGCGCACCGGGCAGGGCGGCGCGCCGCATGTGGATCTGCCGGATGCCATCACCGGGAACCCCGGTGATGCCCGCTACCCCTATCGTGAGCCCCTGCCCGCGCCGCCCCCTGGCGGACCTCCGCCCGGTCCGCCGGCGCTGCCCGCATCGCAACCGGCCGGTCGGTCATGAAAAGCGGACTGCGCCGCGTGCGTACGGTGTTGGCCACCGTGCTGGTGTTGACGCTGGCAACGGGTGTGTTCATCGCGGCGCGAAACTCCGAGCGGATCGGAAAGACCTGGATAACAGCGTATTTCGAGAACAGCAACGGTCTCTTCGCGGGCGACGATGTGCGCATCCTCGGTGTACCGGTGGGCAAGGTCGACTCGATCGAGCCCCAGCCCACCCGCGCCAAGATCACGTTTTGGGTGGACCGCAAGTACCCGATCCCCGCCGACGCCAACGCGGTGATCCTGTCTCCGCAGCTGGTGACCGGGCGGGCAATCCAGCTCACGCCCGCCTACACCGGAGGTGTCGCCATGTCGTCCGGCACGGTCATCGGCCAGGAACGCACCGCGGTTCCGGTGGAGTGGGATGACGTGCGAACTCAATTGCAGCGCTTGACGAAACTACTTCAGCCGACCGAACCCGGCAGTGTCAGCACACTCGGCTCGTTCATCAACACCGCCGCCGACAATCTGCGCGGACAGGGCGCCGACATCCGCGAAACGGTCATCAAACTTTCCAAGGCGCTGGGGACGCTCGGCGATCACAGCGACGACATCTTCACCACCTTCACCAACCTGTCCACGCTGGTGTCCGCCCTGCACGACAGCGCCGATCTCCTCGAGCAGCTCAACGACAACATGGCGACGGTGACGTCGTTGGTCGCCGACGACCCGCAGAAGGTCGCGCGGACGGTCGAGGATCTTGGCGCCGTCATCGGCGATGTCCGCAGCTTCGCCGACGACAATCGGGAAGCGATCGGCACGACATCCGACAAGCTGGCGTCGATCACTGACGTCTTGGTCGGAAGCCTCGACGATATCGAGCAGACTTTGCACATCGCGCCCGGCACGGTGGCGAACTTCTACAACATCTTCGAGCCGGCGAATGGATCGTTGACCGGGGCGCTGGCGGTGAACAACTTTGCCAACCCGATCAGTTTCATCTGCGGTGCGATCCAAGCGGCGTCGCGCCTCAATGCCGAGCAATCGGCGAAACTCTGCGCGCAGTATCTGGCCCCGATCGTCAAGAACAGGCAGTACAACTTCCCGCCGATCGGGGAGAACCTCATCGTCGGAGCACAGGCCAGACCCAATGAGGTCACCTACAGCGAGGAATGGATGCGCCCCGACTTCGTGCCGCCCCTCGAAGAATCCACCGCGCCGCCGCCGGTGCAGCCGTTGCCCGCGGAAGCGCCGGGCGCACAGCAGCCAGCCGCGGCGGCAACCGATCCGGCTGCGGGCCTGACCGGAATGATGGTGCCCGCCAACGGAGGTGGCTCATGAGCAGCGTCCTCCTGCGCAGGATCGTGGCGTCCCTGGCGATGGTTGCCGTCGCGGCGGGAATGTCCGGATGCGCGGACTGGCGTGGTCTGAACTCGCTTTCGATGCCTGGCACCCAGGGCGGTGACCCCGGTTCATTCGTGATCCAGGCACAGATGCCCGACGTCAACAATATCCAGCAGAACTCACGCGTGCGCGTAGCCGATGTCAACGTCGGCACGGTCACGAAGATCGAGCGCCAGGGCTGGCATGCGTTGCTGACGATGCGGCTCAACGGCGACGTGAACCTACCCGAGAACTCCACGATCACAATCGGTCTGACGAGCCTGCTGGGGTCCCTGCACATCGAGTTGGCGCCGCCGACCGACGCTCCGCCACACGGCAGACTGCACGATGGCTCGCTCATCGGCCTGTCGCAAGGCGGCGCGTTCCCGAGCACCGAGCAGACCTTGGCGGCGCTGTCGGTGGTGCTCAACGGCGGCGGTCTTGGTCAGGTACAGGACATCACCGAGGCGTTCTCCACCGCTTTCCGCGGGCGGGAACAGGATCTGCGCAGCATGATCACCCAACTGGACACGTTCACCCGCAACGTCAACGAGCAGACCGACGACATCATCGCCGCCACCGAAAGTCTGAACAGCCTCGTCGGACAGTTCGCCGCTCAGCAGCCGGTGCTCGACCACGCCATCGAGACCATTCCCGAAGCGCTGGCCGTGCTCAGCCGTGAGCGGCAGAACCTCGTGGAGGCGGCCGATCAATTCGGCAAATTCAGTGCATTGACAGCCGATTCGGTCAACAAGACGAAGGACAACCTCGTCAAGGAACTTCACGACGTCGGCCCCGTGCTGGAGTCGTTGGCCAATGCCGGCCCGAGCATGACCCGGGCGCTGTCCCTGATCCCCACCTTCCCGTTCCCGAACGACACCATCGAGTTGTGGCAGCGCGGGGACTACGCCAACCTCACCGCGATCGCCGACCTCACACTCAGCCGCATCGACGCGGGCATGTTCACCGGAACTCGCTGGGAAGGCGATCTGACGGCGCTGGAAATGCAGTGGGGCCGCACGATCGGCCAATTCCCCAGCCCGTACACCAAAGCCAATCCGCTGACGGTGCCGTACCGAACCGACCAAGGGCCGTAGATGCGACTCGATAGGCGAATGAAGATCCAACTCGCGATCTTCACGGTGGTCGCACTTGTGGCGATGGGACTGATGGGCCTTCATTTCATGAAGCTGCCCGCGAAGCTCTTCGGCGTGGGTCGTTACACCGTCACCGTGGAGCTGGCGAAGACCGGCGGCCTCTACGGCGGAGGGAACGTCACCTATCGCGGAACCGAGATCGGCCGTGTGCAGGAAGTGCGGCTGACCCAAACGGGAGTGGAAGCTGAGCTCTCGCTGAAGTCGGGTATCGACGTGCCATCCGATCTCGTCGCGGAGGTACACAGTCAGTCCGCGATCGGCGAGCAGTACGTGGCGCTGCTGCCGCGCAGCGGCGATGCACCGCCGCTGCGCGACGGCGATGTCATTCCGCTGGCGGACACGTCGGTGCCGCCCGACGTCAACACCCTGCTTGCCGACGCGAATGCCGGGCTCCGGGCTATACCGGGGGACAACCTCAAGACCGTGATCGACGAGTCTTATACGGCTGTCGGTGGTCTGGGCTCCGAACTATCCCGGATCGTCAGGGGTTCATCGGATCTGGCGATCGAGGCCCGCAAGCATCTCGACCCGTTGATCACGCTCATCGACGAGTCGCAGCCCGTGCTGGATTCCCAAACGAACACCTCGGCCGCGATCCAGGGGTGGGCATCGCACGTGGCCACGGTGACCACCCAGCTGCAGACGCAGGACCGCACCGTCGCCCGCATCGTCGATGAGGGCGGACCCGCTGCCGATTCGGTGCGTCAACTGGTCGACCGCATCAGTCCCACATTGCCGATCGTGCTCGCCAACCTCCTCAGCGTTGGCCAGGTCGCGGTGACCTACCAGGACAACATCGAGCAGCTCCTCGTCCTTTTCCCCCAGGTGGTCTCCGCCGGTCAGGCCGGTCTGGCGGCCAACGTCAACACCAACCAGGACTACAAGGGGCAGTACCTGAGCTTCAACCTGAACATCAACCTGCCGCCGGTCTGTAGCACCGGGTTCCTGCCGGCGCAGCAGCTGCGCTCGGCGGTGTTCGAAGACGCACCGGACCGTCCCGCAGGCGACCTGTACTGTCGCGTCCCGCAGGAGTCGCCGTTCAATGTGCGTGGCGCGCGCAACATTCCGTGCGCAACAGTGCCGGGTAAGCGGGCGCCGACGGTCAAGATGTGTGAGAGCGACGAAACCTACGTACCGCTCAACGACGGCTTCAACTGGAAGGGCGATCCGAACGCCACGCTGTCGGGACAGCCCATCCCACAGTTGCCGCCCGACGCCACACTTCCCGCTGCCCCACCGCCCGCGGCGCCGCCGATGACCGCGGCCGAATACGACCCGGCGACCGGAAGCTACATCGGGCCCGATGGCAAGCAGTACACCCAATCGGATCTCGCCAAGGGCGCGCCGGAGAACAAGACGTGGCAGACAATGCTGCTGCCGCCGGGGAATTGATCAACCAGAAACGCGATCAGTCAACCAGGATGCGAAGCGCGCCCGACGGGCACATCCTGACCGCGTTGCGCACGACCTTCTCCTCGTCGGCGGACACGCGTTCGGAAGCAAGCACCACGATGCCGTCGTCATCCTGATCGAACGTGCCGTCGGCCGTCATCACGCAGACCCCCGCGCCCATACAAATCTCACGGTCGCCCGCGACTCTCATCGGGTGAAAGCCTGCAGGGTCAGCGCCGAGTTCATGAAGTCACGGAAGTACAACCAGCGACCGCCGCGCAACGTGATGATGTGTGCGAACTCCGATTCCCATTCGTAGCCGGTGTCGAGGCGCCGGAACCGCTGGCGGCCCCACGACGCCAGTTCGTCGCCCTGGGCGATGAACTTCCACGCCTCCATCTCGGTGATGGCGATCGACTCCCCAACTCTGGTGAAGAATGTCACGGCCTCATCGAAGCCGCGGTAGTCGCCGGCGTAGGGAATGCCCTCGGTCCCGTAATAGGTGATGCGCACCTCGGGATCCAGCAGATCCAGTGCGGTTTGGAGATCACCCGCAGGCACCGCGGCGTAGATGGCCTTCGTCGCCGCGATGTTGGCGGCCTCTTCGGGAGTCATGACAGATGAAGGGGGAGACGGACATACGCGTGGGTCAGCAGGCTGGTGGTCTGCTTGGTTCCCGGATCGTCGGTGAGTGCGATCGTCTGATACCGATCGAGCACCGCGTTGATCACGGCCACGACCTCCAGGCGGGCCAGCGACGCGCCGAGGCAGAAGTGCAGGCCGTGCCCCATCGAGAGCTGCTGGCGGATGTTGGGTCGGTCGATGTCGTACTTGCCGGGATCTTCGAACACTTCCGGATCTCGATTGGCCGAACCGAAAAACAGTGCGACCCAGTCACCTTTGCGGATCAACTTGCCGCCGACCTCGACATCACGGGTGGCGATGCGGAACAGACGTTGTGGCGGTCCGTCGACCCGCATCGACTCTTCGACAAAGACGTTCACCAGTGTGCGGTCGGCGCGCATCCGCTCAGTGATCTCGGGTTCGCGGGCCATCGCTGCCAGCAGATTGCCGATCAGGAACGTGGTCGTTTCGCTGCCTGCGACCACCAGCGTCACACAGAATCGGACGATTTCCTCGGGGGTCAGCCGTTGCCCGTCGACCGCAGCGCGCAGCAGCGCCGAGATGAGGTCCTCGGCGTCCTCGACGTCGTCGGTGGGTGTGCGCTCCGCCAACCGGGCCGTGTGCTCGGCCAGTCGGTTGGCGAAGGTCGTCACCATTTCCTCGTTGCTCGCGATGCGCTCCTCGGGGGTCAGCGACGATGAGAGCATGAAGGCGTTGGCCCACTTCTTGAATCGGACGTGATCTCCGTCGGGCAATCCCAACAGGCGCACCATCGCGCGGGTGGGAATCTCGGCGGCGAATTCCATCACCTCGACATCGCCGTTGCCGAGGTCGTCGAGCAGGCGCGGCACCAGTTCGTCCAGCCAGCCGCCCAGACGCTTGACCCGGCGCGGTGAGAACGCCTGGCTGACCAATTTTCGTTCGACTTCGTGTTTGGGCGGGTCGGTGTTGACCAGCATGAGGCTCGGCGCCGAAGAGGCCTCCTGCAGCGGATCCCGTGACGAAAATGTCGTGCTGTCACGTGCCGCCTCGAAGATCTGGTCATAGCGGAACAGCGCCCACGCGGTGACCGGTTCATCGGCACCGGGAATGGTTCCCGGCGGCCAGTCACGGTATCCCGGGACGGGGGAGAGTGCCCGGAGCTTGTTGTACAGCGGATACGGATCGGCGATGCCCTGGGGCGTGGTCAGAAGATCGAGGGCCGAGACGGTCGTTGATGACATGGGAAATAGCCTCTGCCAGCGACCCGGGCAAATCGATCCCCCGTTGGGGAGGACTCGTACCCCCTTATGAGGTGAATTGGCGGTTCCGACCGCACCCTTGCCCTTATCGGAGGACAGTCTTGGTGGTGAGCGTTGTGAGCGAAACGTCCGATACGCCCGCGATCGGCACGCTGAACGACGGAAACCATCCAGGCTGGGCGTCACGCCTGGCCAAGGACACCGAAGCGGCACGGCGCTACCGGGAGGCATTTCAGGGCTGCGAGATCGACCCGGCCGAGGAGCCGATGGCGGTGGTGGCCGAGGCGGTCGACGCCAAGGCGACCGTGGTGCGCAACGCGCTGGAAGGGCTGGGCGACGAGGACGCGCTCAACGCACTCGACTCCCTCCTCGACCTGGCGTCGCTGGAACGCGAGCTGATCGAGGACGGTGCCAGACGGCGCACCTTCGCGCTGCTGGCTGTGCAGGAAGCGCTGAGCAAGTTGCGCGTTGTCGACGACGTTGCGACGATCGTCGACCGCGCCCCGCGCGAGCTGGTCGAGTCGTGTGGGTTCGATCGCGCCGTGCTCTTTCGCGTCCACGAAGGCCGGATGGTCATGGAGGCCGCCTATTTCGGCGACGACACCGAAGGCGCGGAGAAGATGGTCGCTTTCGCGCAATCGGTGGCGCCGCCGCTGAACCACATGCTGCTCGAGACCCAGATGATCCGCCGCCGCGCGCCGGCGATCGTGCGCGACGCCTGCAACGATCCGCGTGTCAACCGGGCGATCGTCGATTTCTCGATGACACGGTCCTATGTGGCGGCACCCGTGATGCCCACGGGCAAGGTGATCGGATTCCTGCACGCCGAGCGGCTCTATTCGGGCCGGCTTGTGGACGAAATCGATCGCGACACCGTACGGGCGTTCGCGGAGGGCTTCGGGTATGCCTACGAGCGCACTGTTCTCCTCGAGCGCATGCGCCGGCAGCGCGCAGAAGTCCGCCGCGCGTTGGCTTCTGCAGACGAGGCCGCCCGCGCGCTCCAGGACGCGGATCTGGACCTCGCCAAGATCGAACCGGTCGAGCGCAGTCCGGCGGCGCAGTCGCTGGCCGAGGTGCAGACCCGCGTCATGGCGATTCTGACCCGTCGCGAGATCGAGGTTCTGCGTCTGATGGCCGCCGGCCGCACCAATCAGCAGATCGCCGACGAACTGGTGATCTCGGCGGGCACAGTGAAGTCTCACGTCAAGCGGGTGCTGAGGAAACTCCACGCCACGAATCGCGCCGAGGCGGCTTCGGCGTACGTGCGGCTGGCGAGTATCCCCGCCGGCTAGGGCCCGTCCGTTCTGCGGGAGGAGTGCCAGGTCCTGTGGGCAGTCCTACGGTCGAGACTGACACCATGGCTGTGATCGGCTGAACAACCCTGTGTTCAATCTCGACCGTAGGAAGCGCAGTCGGTAGTCCCGCCTGCCGCCTCCTGCTAGCGGGGATCCATCCCGGCTGCCCGGTACGCGGCGTCGATATACGCCATGTTCTCCACCGCATCCTCGTTGTTCAGCGGCAGGGGCGCACCGTGCACGACATGTTCGGCGAACGCCTCCAGCTGGTAGCTGTACGAAGTACGCGTGCCCAGATGTTCGACGGCGCTGCCCGCCTGCGTCCGGATGGTGACTCGGTCGTCGTCGCTGGGCTTGATGAAGTTGTGCACCAAGACATCTCCCTTCGTGCCGACGATCCGAATCGAGTGGGTTCGGTCATCGGCCACCATGGAGTTGGCGCTCAATCCCGTTGCGCCGCTTGGGAAGGCAAGCTCGACATCACACCACGCGTCGACGCCCGGGGTGTGCTCCTTCGCGTGCGCTCCCACGACCGACGGATGCCCCAGCTGTCGCATGACGTGTAGCCCGTAGCAGCCCAAGTCCATCAGTGCGCCGCCGCCCAACTCGAGCGACCACCTCGGATCGCTGTCGGGCGGCTCGGGCATGGCCATGCGCACCTCGACATGGGTGATATCACCCAACGAACCGTCACCGGCCAGCTCCAGGGCCCGGCGGGTCACAGGGTGGAACAGGTAGTGAAAGCCTTCCACCACAGGGACTCCCGCACTGTCTGCTGCATCCGCGACAGACATCGCTTCAGTCCGGTTCAGCGCAAAAGGTTTTTCGGTGAGCACCGGTTTGCCCGCTGCCACCGCCGCGAGATTCCACGGTGCGTGCAGAGAGTTCGCCAGCGGGTTGTAGATCACGTCAACCTCGGGGTCGTTGATCACGTCGGCATACGTCGGCAGCGCCCGTTCCACACCGTAGCGCTCAGCGAATGCCTGCGCGCGGTGCGTATCGCGCGCCGCCACGGCGACCAGTCGGTGGCCCAGCTCGTGGGCGGGTCCGATGATGGCCGACTCGGCGATCCGGGACGCCCCGAGCACGCCGATGCGCAAGCTCATGGCGTCATGCCGACACGCGGCCGCAGACGTCATGCATGAACGCCACGCTGGTTCGCACGTCGCGCACCGGTCCTTCATCGCCGGGCTCGCCGTCGAGGATCGTGTCCTGCTCCATGACAAACCAGCCGTCGAACCCGTTGGCGCGCAGTGCGGTCACGATGCCCGCGATGTCGACGTCACCTGCGCCCAACGGCGTGTACATGCCCCCGCGCACCGCCTCGGTGTAGGTGAGTTCCCCCGCCTGCACCCGAGCGGCAAGCGCCGCGTCGACATCCTTGAGGTGCGCGTGAGCGATCCGGTCGGGCACCTGCCGGGTCAGCGCGAGCGGATCAGTGCCGCCGATCAGCAGGTGGCCGGTGTCCAGGCACAGCTTGATGCTCGCGCCGTGGAGCACCCGGTCCACATCGCTGCGGTTCTCGATCATCGTTCCGACGTGCGGGTGTAACACGGCGAGTACACCGCGGTCGCTCGCGGCACCGGCGAGTCGGTCGAGATTGGCCAGCAGCGTGGCCCATTGGTTGTCGTCGAGCGTCGGCCGCGAATCGTAGCCATCCGCGCCTGTCGCGGCCGCGAGCACGAGTACGTCGGCCCCACATGCGATCAACGCGTCGAGCGGACCCGCGATGTCGGCCAGCGGGTCGTGGTCGGTGTCATGGAGCAACACGGGCACAAAGATGCCGACACAGCGCAGATCGTTGGATGCGAGTTTCGCGGTCAACTCCTCAGGGTCGGACGGCAGGAAGCCGTCGGGGCCCAATTCGGTGGCCGACAACCCGACTTCGCGCATCTCGGCGAGCACTCGATCGGCATCGAGTTGATGCCCCCAACCGGGTACCTCGCACACTCCCCAGGAGATTGGTGCGCCTGCGATCTTCATGGTCTTCACCGTGATCTCACCTCTTCGATGCTCACCGGCACGCCGCGCTGCAATGACTCGGTAGCGGCGTCCGCCAACCAAGCGACCTCGACCGCGTCGGCGACCGTGCATGCCGGGGCGGCGTTTCCTTTGACGACGTCGACGAACGCACTGAGCTCTGCGCGGAACGCCTCGGTGAAGCGGTCCATGAAGAAGTGGTGCGCCGGTCCCTCGGGAAAGCTGTTGTCGGGGTCGACATTCCGCACGGGCACACCCTGATCCCAGCCGGCAACCACCGTGTCATAAAAACCGTGAACCTCGAGGCGGCAGTCGTATCCGCGGGCGTTGTACCGCGCCGCCGAAACCACGCCGAGCGTGCCACCGTCGAAGGTGACCACGACGGCGGCGGTGTCGACGTCGCCGAACTCGGCGAATTTCGGATCGCCCTGGACGCTGCCGGTGGCATACACCTCGACGGCCTGCTGCCCAGTGATCCAGCGGATCACGTCGAAATCATGTACCGCACAGTCACGGAAGATCCCACCGGAACCTGCGATGTATTCCATCGGCGGGGGAGCCGGGTCCATCGTGGTGCTGCGCACGGTGTGCAGGGCGCCCAGTGAGCCGTCGCCAACCGCGCGCTTGGCGGCGGCGAATGCGGCGTCGAACCGCCGTTGGTAACCCACCTGAACCGGCACTCCCGAACGCGCGACCACCTCGGCGACCCGTGCGCTCTGTGCCGCCGTTGACGCGATCGGCTTCTCGCAGAACGTCGGCAGACCCCGCTCGACTGCGGCTAGGGTCAGCTCCGCATGCGCAGGAGTCGCGGCCGCGACGACGATCCCGTCCACTCCCGACGCCAACAGCGCCTCGACCGAATCAACCGGTTTGGCACCGTGTTTGGCGGCGACGGCCGCGACGACCTCGGGGCGCTCATCGGTGACGACAAGCCCGTCGATGCTGTCCAGGCCCGAGAGGGTGTCGGCGTGGAATGCACCGATCCGGCCGAGCCCGATTACGCCGAGGGTGGTCATGGCATTCTCCGTTCTTGTTGGGCTCGCAGTACGACGTCGAGTTCGTCCGTGCTGAGGTCTTCGGCGAGCGCCGCCAGTACCGAGTCGACCTGACTGAGCGGGGCGAGGCTGCCGATGGGTTGATCGCTGTCGAGGTTGGTGGGAAAGGCGTAGCCCTCCGCGGTGGCGACGACCGCGTTGTAGAGGTCGCGCGACGGCCATCCTGCTGCCTTCATCGCCAGCAGCGAGGGATAGATCGCGCGCACCATCGCCGTGCGGTCCAGGGTCTCCATCGCCCGCCCGAACGGAGACGAGACCTGCAGCAGGTTCGCGATCCGGCGGATGTCAGCCGAGATGTTGGACCCCGCACCGTGATACAGCGCCGGGTTGAAGAACACCGCATCGCCCTTGTTCAGCGGGAGCTGCACATGGTGCTCGGCGAAGAAGTCCACGAACTCGGGCCGATTGAAGGCGATGTAGCCGCCTGCGAACCGCTGCGAACCGGGCAGCAGCATCGTGGGGCCACTTTCCACCGACATGTCGCAGTGGGCGACAGCGCCTTGGAGCGTGAGCACGGGTGAGGTGCGGTGCAGATGTGCCGGATACTGCGCCAGGTGCTCCTCGGGGACGAAACCCAGGTGATAGTCACGATGCGGAACCTGCTCTGTACCACCGGGGTTGACGACGTTGACCTGTGAGGTGACCTGGTAGCGCGGACCCAGCCAGGCTTGGCACACGATGGCGAGGGTGTCGTTGGCGTAGTACTCGGCGAACACGCCTGGTGCGTGTAGCGCGAGTTTCTGCGCAGCGTTCCAGATCCGGTCGTTGGCGCCGGGCTTGCCGAAGTGATCGCCCGCCGCAGTGCCCGCGTCGCGTTGGGCGGCGATGATCGAGAAAAAGCCCTCGTTGGCGCGGTCGACGATCTCGGGGGAGAAGGCGCCCTCGAACACCACCACCCCTGGGCCATCGGCGAGCGCACGAATCAGCTCCGACTGCAGCCCCTGCCGGTCGGCGCCTGCCACCCCAGCCGCTGAATACACGGGCACGTTGCTTCGCACGTCGCCGGCGTTCGGATAGTCGGCGCGATCGATGTCGCGGAGCACCTGCGCGCGGAAGTCGTCGAGCCGGCATTCCGACTCGTCGATCCACGGTGTGTATGTCGTCCTGACTGGTGCGGCCACGACAGCTAGTCTTGCTGTGATAGTCGCCGCAATCAACGCCATAAACCCATCAAAAACGCCTCAGGACATCGAATGCCGCATCGCTACAAGGTCCGCGAGATCGCCCAACAGTCCGGGCTGAGCGCGGCAACGGTCGACCGCGTCCTGAACGAACGTCCCGGCGTGCGCCCGAACACCAGGGCCGAGGTCGAGCAGGCCATCGCGGACCTCGACAAACAGCGGGCCCAGCTGCGCCTCAACGGCCGCCGTTACCTCATCGACGTCGTGATGCAGACGCCGGAGCGATTCTCTGACGCGTTTCGGACCGCCATCGAAGCCGAACTACCCGCCTTCGCACCGGCGATGCTGCGGGCCCGGTTCCACCTGTGGGAGACGGGTTCGGGTGAACAGATGGTGGAGGCGTTGAGCCGCATTCGCGGCAGCCACGGCGTGGTGCTCAAGGCGCAGGACGAACCCGAGGTCGCCGAGGCCGTCGATCGTCTGGTCGGAGGTGGGGTGCCGGTGGTGACGTATACGACCGACATTCCGGCGAGTGCACGCTGCGCCTACGTCGGCATCGACAACCACGGCGCGGGCGTGACCGCCGCGTATCTGATGCGGGAGTGGCTGGGGTCGGCTCCGTCGGACGTCCTCATCACCCTGAGTCGCGCGGTGTTCCGCGGCGAGGGCGAGCGTGAAGTCGGATTCCGCTCGGCGATGCGCGGCACCGGCCGAACAATCGTGGAGGTCAGCGAAAGCGACGGCATCGATGCGACCAACGAGCGGCTGGTACTCGAGGCGCTCGAACGGCATCCCGACGTCGGGGCCGTTTATTCGGTCGGGGGAGGCAACACCGCCACGATCGCGGCGTTCGAGCGATTAGGACGGGTGTGCAGGGTTTTCATTGCCCACGACCTGGACGTCGACAACAGGAAGCTGCTGCGTGACGGCCGTATCTCGGTCGTCCTGCACAACGACCTACGGGCCGACGCGCGCCTGGCGATGCGGTTGATTCTTCAGCAGCAGGGCGCGTTGCCGGCTGAGCCGGCCCGGCCGGTTCCGATCCAGGTCATCACTCCGTACAACCTGCCGCCGTGAGCGCCGGACGAGTGTGAGCGGCGGGCTACTGAGCGGTAGCAATTTCCTTATTAATGACACTCAGTGCCACGTGACGCAAAACACAATTTTGTCTCGCGGCGGCCGTCGGCATACACGCTGAGCTGTGTGTTCGACTAGTGGTCACCTGTGCGTACCCCGCGAGTCGCGTGAAGGGCTGCCTAAGAGAAGTGCAATAATCGGTACTGCCAGTGACATCAAATTTCTGTGGACGTCCCACCCATGGCGCGTCGCCTCGACTGCGACTCGGAGGACATTCGCCGGGATAGCGTGGATTAGGACGGAAGGCGGTCGAAGTGGTGGCCAACGGCAACGGGGCCAACCCGGGCGACAAGGTGGGCGGCTCCGCAGGCTCCGCGCCGGTGCGGCAGAAGCTCGAAAAGGTCGTCATCCGCTTTGCGGGCGACTCCGGCGACGGTATGCAGCTCACGGGCGACCGGTTCACTTCCGAGGCCGCACTGTTCGGCAATGACCTTGCGACGCAACCGAATTACCCCGCCGAGATCCGCGCGCCACAGGGCACCCTGCCCGGTGTGTCGTCGTTCCAGATTCAGATCGCCGACTACGACATCCTGACCGCCGGTGACCGCCCGGACGTCCTCGTGGCGATGAACCCCGCTGCGTTGATGGCCAACGTGTCCGATCTGCCCCGCGGCGGGCTGATCATCGCCAACTCCGACGAGTTCACCAAGCGGAACCTGGCCAAGGTCGGCTACGAAGGCAACCCGCTGGAGACCGACGACCTGTCCGATTACGTCGTGCAGGCCGTCCCGATGACGACGCTCACCCTCGGCGCGGTCGAGGAGATCGGCGCGTCGAAGAAGGACGGTCAGCGCGCCAAGAACATGTTCGCCCTTGGCTTGCTGTCGTGGATGTACGGCCGCGAGCTCGAGCACAGCGAGGCGTTCATCCGCGAGAAGTTCGCCCGCAAGCCCGATATCGCCGAGGCCAACGTGCTGGCGCTCAAGGCCGGCTGGAATTACGGCGAGACGACCGAGGCGTTCGCCGGCAGCGTTTACGAAGTCGCGCCCGCCAAGCTCAAGAGCGGCGAGTACCGCCAGATTTCGGGCAACACGGCGCTGGCCTACGGGCTGGTGGCGGCCGGTCACCTCGGCAATCTTCAAATCGTGCTCGGCACCTACCCGATCACTCCGGCGTCGGACATCCTGCACGAGTTGTCCAAGCACAAGAACTTCAATGTGCTGACCTTCCAGGCCGAAGATGAGATCGCAGGCATCGGTGCGGCGATCGGCGCGTCCTACGGTGGCGCCCTGGGCATCACCAGCACGTCGGGCCCGGGTATCTCGCTGAAGTCCGAGGCCATCGGCCTGGCCGTGATGACCGAGCTTCCGCTGATCATCATCGACGTGCAGCGCGGCGGTCCGTCGACGGGCCTGCCGACCAAGACCGAACAGGCCGACCTGCTACAGGTGCTGTTCGGGCGCAACGGCGAGTCGCCGGTCGCGGTCCTCGCGCCGAAATCGCCGTCGGACTGCTTCGATGTCGCGGTCGAGGCCGCGCGCATCGCCGTCAATTACCACACTCCGGTGGTCATCCTGTCCGATGGCGCCATCGCGAATGGTTCTGAGCCGTGGGCGATTCCGGATGTCAGCGGCTACGCCCCGATCGAGCACACGTTCGCGAAATCCGGCGAGCCGTTCCAGCCGTACGCCCGCGACCCAGAGACCCTTGCGCGTCAGTTCGCGATTCCGGGCACCCCGGGGCTTGAGCACCGCATCGGTGGGCTGGAAGCGGCCAACGGTTCGGGCAACATCTCTTACGAGCCGAAGAACCACGACCTGATGGTGCGCCTGCGCCAAGCCAAGGTCGACGGCATCAAAGTTCCGGACCTCGAGGTCGACGACCCGACCGGTGACGCCGAACTGCTGATGCTGGGCTGGGGCAGCAGCTATGGCCCCATCGGCGAGGCATGCCGTCGCGTGCGGCGCAAGGGCATCAAGGTGGCCCAGGCGCACCTGCGCAGCCTCAACCCCTTCCCGGCCAACCTGGGTGAGGTGTTGCGGCGCTACCCCAACGTGGTGCTGCCGGAGATGAACCTCGGCCAGCTGGCACTGCTGCTTCGCGGCAAGTACCTGGTCGACGTCCAGTCGGTCACGAAGGTAGAAGGCATGGCGTTCTTGGCCGAAGAGGTCGAGGGCATCATTGACGCCGCGCTCGACGGAACGTTGAGCGACAAGGAAATTGACAAGGCAAAGTTTGCGCGACTGGCGGCAGCCACCGTGGAGACTGGCGTGGGAGCAATCGCATGACCGACCTGATTGGTGCAGACCTTCCGCTGACGACTGGGACCGGTTTGGTTCCAACGACAGACGAGCCGCAGAAGTCGAAGGACTTCACCAGCGACCAGGAAGTCCGCTGGTGCCCAGGCTGTGGTGACTACGTCATCCTCAACACGATCCGCAACTTCCTGCCCGAACTCGGTCTGCGCCGCGAGAACATCGCGTTCGTCAGCGGTATCGGCTGCTCGAGCCGTTTTCCGTACTACCTGCAGACCTATGGTTTCCACTCGATCCACGGCAGGGCGCCGACGATCGCGACCGGCCTGGCGCTGGCCCGCGAAGATCTGTCGGTCTGGGTCGTCACCGGCGACGGCGACGCGCTGTCGATCGGCGGTAACCACCTGATTCACGCGCTGCGACGCAACATCAATCTGACGATCCTGCTGTTCAACAACCGGATCTACGGCCTCACCAAGGGGCAGTACTCGCCGACGTCGGAGACCGGCAAGGTCACCAAGTCCACCCCGATGGGCTCGCTGGACTACCCGTTCAACCCGGTGTCGCTGGCCCTGGGCGCCGAGGCCACGTTCGTCGGTCGTGCGCTGGACTCCGATCGCAAGGGCCTGAGCGAGGTGCTTCGTGGCGCTGCTGCACATCGCGGTGCGGCGCTCGTCGAGATCATGCAGGACTGCCCGATCTTCAACGACGGATCGTTCGATGCGCTGCGCAAGGAAGGCGCCGAGGAGCGCCTGATCAACCTGCGCCACGGCGAACCGATCATCTTCGGCGCCGACGGCGAATACTGCGTGGTCAAGTCGGGATTCGGTCTTGAGGTCGCCAAGACGGCCGATGTGTCGGCCGACGAGATCGTCATCCACGATGCGCAGCTGGAGGACCCGGCATACGCGTTCGCGCTGTCGCGCCTGTCCGAGCAGAACCTCGATCACATGGTGATGGGCATCTTCCGGCAGGTCAGCAAGCCGACCTACGACGACGCCGCCCGGCAGCAGATCGCGGCGGCGCGAGACGCCAAGCCGCACGACACGGCCGCGTTGCAGTCGCTGCTCCGCGGCAAGGACACCTGGACCGTCGACTAATCTCGTGGGCGTGACGTCCCCCGTGCCGCTTGCAGCGGTCATTCTGGCAGGCGGGGCATCCCGCAGGATGGGCCGCGACAAGGCCACCGCCGTCTACGACGGCGAGACCCTCGTCGAGCGAACGGTGTCCGCGGTGAGCCCGCGGTGTCAACCGGTCTTCGTCGTTGCCGCACCGGGTCAGGCGCTGCCGAACCTGCAGGCCGAGATCCTGCGCGACGATATCCGCGGAGTAGGTCCGCTCCTGGCAACCGGCCGCGGGCTGCGGGCGGCCGCGCAGGCCGGTCTCGAACTGGCCTTCGTCTGCGCCGTCGACATGCCTCTGCTCTCGGCCGACCTGATCGACGAACTCGCAGGTCCCGCCGTCCGTCTCGGAGCCGACGTGGTGCTGCCTTGGGACGGCCGGTCCCATTACCTAGCCGGGATCTACCGCACTGGCCTGCACGAACGTGTTGCCGAGCTCGTCGAGGCGGGGGAGCGCAGCATGCGCGCCCTGGTCGAAACCGTAGACACCCAGCGGGTTGTCATGCCCGAGCAGGCCTCGCTGACGAACGTCAACACCGTGGCCGAGCTGAGGGATGCAGCGTCTAGGCGAATCGCGTAGCAAATTCGGCCGATTTCAGCAAATTCGATGCCGATAATTCGGCAGCAGCCACGTTGAATTCGATGCACCGAATTACGCCGATATTCCACGGTGATATACGTCGGCGAGATGGGCGAAGCTCGCTCCCATTGCGGACCTGACTGCAGGGTCGCGGTCGTCAACGCTGGTGTACACCACGATGTTTCGGCGGCATCCGCCGGCGATATCGCACCAATTCGGTCACTGATGGCCCGTGAATTTCGTTCTGTGGCACCGTAAGGGGGCCTCGCCCGCGGTTTTGTGCCGAATGGGTTCGAACTCTTCGACCCCTACAGCTACCCGGGTTGCGCCGGCCAGCCATCTGCGCTGACAGCGCATAGTTGAAATGTGCTGTCATACAGTAGTTTCGGTGCGGTCAACGAGTATTCGCACTGAGTCGGTTCGGTGGACTGGTGTGGGCGCGTGGTGACTGCGAGTCGGGCTAAATGACAAGTGATACAGCGGATTACGGGTCGAGGCTTGTCGTTTGAGGTAACCACCGCTGGCAGCGAACCAAATTGCCGAAACTGGCACCGATCAGCGACTTATCCACCTGCGCTGGATGTTTCGTGCCGGGTCGGCGCTCAGGGAGGGGTCGATGCAGTGCGCTGGGTCACAAAATTGTAGTGAGATGGCTCACGATGACCAGCCGAAGCTGTGAAATCCTGCGCTCCGCCGAACGTGCGGATGACCTGCATGGACGATTGCTTTTGGCGACCGTGATCAGTCCGTGATCTGAGCGCGACACCGGTCGCCACCGAAATGACTTTCGTCGAATCGGTTTGTACCGTCCTAAACGGCTTCTCAGGGAGCAAATAATTCAAAAACCACGAACCTGCGTGTGAGTGGGGCCCGGTCGGCGTATGCCGCCGACGGCCGCCGGGTCAGATCGCCCGGCGAGGCACTCTCGCCTCCCGCTGCCGCACCTGACCGAGATGGTGCGGCCCAATATCCCGGCCTGTGACCAGGCATATACCCGTGCGTCCGCGCACGGGTGAGGGTGGCGCGCGCTCGTCGAAAGGATCGAAGTTGAAGAACATCCGCAAGACGTTTGGTCTGGCGACTTTCGCAGGCGCGCTCGCCGTGACGCCGATGGCGCTGGCGGGCACCGCCAATGCGGACAGCGTGAACTGGGATGCGGTCGCGGCGTGTGAGTCGGGCGGCAACTGGGGAACCGCGACCGGGAACGGCTACTACGGTGGTCTGCAGTTCACCATGGGCACCTGGCAGTCCAACGGTGGCAGCGGCTCACCCCACAACGCCAGCCGTGAAGAGCAGATCCGCGTCGCGGAGAACGTGCTCCAGAGCCAAGGCATCGGCGCGTGGCCGACCTGTGGCGGCCGGGGCTAGTTACAAGCAACTGACAAGCAACGCGTTGAGGCGGTGTCTAGGTGAAATGCCTGGACGCCGCCTCTTCTTTCTCAGAGGCCTCTTACGTCAGTTAAGTAACGACTAAAACTTTTGACGCTTCCGTAACACGTGACCTTCCTCACCCGAAACACCGGATAGCCGCATCGAAGCAGCACAGCGCTTCAGGCGGGCCTTGAGTTCAACCGGTCGGGGAAGGACCGCAGAAATGAAGATTCGGAAGCTTGTCACCAAGAGCCTGTTGACCGCCGCCATCTCCGGGGCGCTCGCCCTCGTGCCGATGGCCATGTCCACCGCCACCGCGAGCGCTGACTCGGTCAATTGGGACGCCATCGCGGCGTGCGAATCCGGCGGCAACTGGAACATCAACAGCGGCAACGGTCACTACGGCGGGCTGCAGTTCAAGCAGGCCACCTGGAACTCGAACGGCGGACGGGGCAACCCGGCGACCGCCTCGCGCGCCGAGCAGATCCGCGTCGCCGAGAACGTCTTGCGCACCCAGGGCATCAAGGCCTGGCCGAAGTGCGGCCCCCGTGGCGCATCGCCTGCCGTCTGGACCAACCCGGGCACACCGTCGATGCCTGCCGTGCCCGCCGCTGCGGGCGGCTGCTCGGCGATGCCCTCCAGCGCATTCCTCGGCTTCATCAACCCGCGTCAGATGTGCAGTGCGCTGCTCAACCCGTTGGGCGGACGCTGAACTCGAGGCGGATCCTCACACCGGCTGGACGTCGCGGTCGGTAGGGAGCGCGAATGCCGACCGGGCCGCGATCGTCGCCAAATGCCGGGTGACCAGCGCTTCGGGTCCCAGCACGGTTGCGCGGGTCGCCGCGGCGCTGAGGAGCGTCGGAAGGTTCACGATCTGGCCGATCGTCTTCGACTCACGCACCAGCGATCGCACCCGCGGGCCGCGAAACGCCCCAAACCGGCCGAAGGCCGTAGCCAGGTCGTTGGTCCTGTCGACGAAGGACGCCAGGATGGCCGCGTCCTCGATCCCCTGACAGCCGCCCTGCCCCAGATGCGGCCGCATCGGGTGTGCCGCGTCGCCCACCGCGACGATGGGACCGCGGGACCACTGCCGCGCGCGATCGCGGTCGTAGAGGTCGTTGTGCAACACGCGGGCGGGGTCCGTCGCGGTCAGCACCGTGGGAATGGGCTCGGCCCACGAGGCGAATTTCGCCTTGAGATAGCTCAGCTCACCCTGTGGTGCGCTGCGTCCTTCGGGTGCGCGTTCGGTGGCGAACCAGTAGGTGTGGTCCCCGCCAAGGGGCACGTGACCGAATTCGACGGACGGGCCCAGGACTTCGCCGGCGAAGTCGGGGTCGATGCTGCAGTCAGCCACCCCGCGCCAAGCCGTGTATCCGACGTAGCGGTTGCCCAGCGGGCCGTTGAGGTGACGCGCCACCATCGAATGCGTGCCGTCCGCGCCGACGACCGCGTCGGCCTGGGTCGTCGTCGCGTCCGACAAGCCGACCTGCACGCCGTCGGCCGTCGCCACCAGTGAGCGGGCCGACACGCCGTAATGCAGGGTTCCCTCGGCAAGTGCACCCGCCAGCACCGACGTCAGCACATTCCGGTGAATGACCACCAACGGTTCGCCCAACGCCTTGACCAGTCGCTGCGGCGACGGGTGACGCAGCCAAGTCCCGTCGCGCCAGCGCATCGCCCCCGCGGTGATCCGGCCTCCGGCGGCGCGGACGGCGTCGCCCAAGCCGATTTCGTCGAGTGCGGCCAGTGCGTTGGGCCAGATGCTGATGCCGGCCCCGGATGAGGTGTCTGTGCGCTCCTCGAGGACGGTGACGTCGTGCCCGTGCTGCTGTAGCGCGTTGGCGGTCGCCAGCCCGGCGATGCCCGCGCCGATCACCAAGATCCGCTTCGGCATCCGTCGAACGTAGCGCGTGGCGCTACAGGTCGAAGACGAGAAGTGTGCTGGAGGCCGTGGCGACAATCGCGCCCGACTCGTCGGTCACGACGCCTTCGGAGAATCCCACGCGCGATCCGGACTTCACCACCGTGCCGGTGGCGCTCAGCAGGCCGCTGGTCAGCCGGACCGCCTTGAGGTAGTTCACCTTGATCTCGATCGTGGTGTAGCCCTTGCCCGCAGGCAGGGTGCTGTGGACGGCGCAGCCAGTCACCGAGTCCAGCAGCGTGCAGATCAGCCCGCCGTGAATCGCACCGATCGGGTTGTAGGCGGATTCGTCTGGCCGGCAAGTGAATACGACCCGACCGTTTTCGACCTCGACGATCCCGAAGTCCATCAGCCCACCGATCGGCGGCGGGGGTAAACGGCCGTCGGCCATCGCCTGCAGGTAATCGAGGCCCGCCATCGTCAGCCCCTTGGCGGTGCTCGGGCCCGGCTCGTGCCACGTGATGGTCTTCGAGCGCTGCGGCCCCCAGTCGGCCCGGGTATCGGTCAGTTCTGCGGTCATCGCTTGTCCTTCGATTTGGTCATCGACGGGTAGTGGCGTCGGCGATCGGGGTCGTCGAGGGCTACGGCGTGCACCTTGCCCCAGTCGAGCAAGGCATCCAGGACGGGTATCAGTGCCTCGCCGGATTCGGTCAGCCGGTACTCGTAACGCGGAGGAGCACTTTGGTATTGCGACCGGGCGACGGCGCCGGCGCTCTGCAGGGCCTTCAACCTGGCCGCGATGCGGTCGCGGGGTGCGCCAGTGCCCCGCACGATGTCGGTGAAGTGGGTGGCTCCGAGCGCGATCTCGCGAACGACGAGTAGCGCCCAGCGCTCGCCGACGAGTTCCAGCGCCGCCGCGATCGGGCACGGCCGACCCGGAAGCTCGGCCAAGGCCACGGATGGCGCTGAGGTCATGCGGCTAGCCTGGCAGAAGTAAGTTTGGAAATCAAACCCATGCTCGGGCGCCTCATCGCGCGAGACTGCAGACAGATCGCAAATTTCCGCGGATTCGCGATCTCACCGCAGTCTCGGCGGCGGTTGGTCTGGCCTGGCGTGTGCTACCAACATGGACATGACCGAGCCGACGCCGTTTGGCGACCTCGATGCCTATCTCGCGCTTGCACGTGTTTCCGGGCTTGCGGTGTCGCCGGACGGAACCCGCGTGGTGACCACCGTCGCGGAACTGAATGACAAGCGCACCGAGTTCGTCACCGCTGTGTGGGAGGTGGACCCCGCAGGCGCGCAACCGGCGCGGCGGTTGACCCGAGGCGCCAAGGGCGAGTCGTCGCCGGTGTTCACCGCGGGCGGGGACGTGCTGTTCGTCGCGAGCCGGCCGGACGGAGACGACGACAAGGCGCCCGCGGCGCTGTGGCGATTGCCCGCGGCAGGCGGCGAGGCTTTCGCGGCGCTCGCACTGCCGGGCGGAGTCGAGAAGGTGGGCACCGCATGCGACGCCGACGTCGTCGTGGTGGGTGGGCCGATGATGCCGTCGGCTCGCAGCATCGACGACGATCGCCGCCTACGGGATCTGCGTAAGGACAACAAGGTCACCGCGATACTGCACACCGGGTACCCGGTCCGGCACTGGGACAAGGATCTCGGACCCGGCGAGCCGCATCTCTTCAGCACGGGTCTCGACGGCGGTGCACCGCGCAACCTCACTGAGTCACCGGGAAGTGCGTTGTGGGACGCGGACTTCGACGTCAGTCCCGACGGCCGCTTCGTGGTCACCAGCTGGCAGCAGCCGGCCGCAGGCGCATCCAAGCATGTCGTGCTCGTGCGCATCGACACCGAAAGCGGCGAATGGACCGTGATCGCCGACGATCCCGGCGCCGACCTGTGGAGCCCGGCGATCGCACCGGACGGCTCAGCGGTGGCCTATGCTCGCGAGTCGTACTCGACACCTGAGGTGGCGCCACGAATCACATTGTGCTGCTTGCGCTTCGGGCATTCGCCGGTCGACGTGGCACTGGACTGGGATCGCTGGCCGACGTCGGTGACGTGGTCGCGTGACGGTTCGGCGCTGATCGTCACCGCTGACCAGGACGGTCGAGGCCCGATCTTCTCGATCGATCCGGATGGCGGCTCCGTCACGCAACTGACGGATGACGATTACGCCTACACCAATGTCGGCGCCGCGCCCGGTGGTGTGCTGTACGCGCTGCGCAGTTCCTACGCCGCGCCACCGCAT